>CAIVGO010000337.1 GCA_903905445.1 uncultured Bacteroidota bacterium | reverse complement strand
GTAAAATGTGCTACGGTGCGGCCATTCAGATCGGTCACGGTTACATCCACTGGAGATGCCTGTTTTAAAGCAAAACGGATCTCGGTCGCCTGGCTAAACGGATTGGGTCGCACTTCAAAACTCAGGCTGCTCAACACATCCTCGGTGCCTGTCAGGCCATTGTAGGTAAACGGCATCGGTGCATCAATACTGCCCTGATGGTTGTCGGCGTTGAAAAATATGGATTCGTTCAGCGGGTGAATCTGCCCATTGTCGCTGTTAAACAATTTGAACTGCACCAAATCGCCGTTGTTATTGGCGTAATAGGTCAGGAAGAATTGGTAACTATTCAGCGGCTCAATAAACATCGCCTGCGCAACGCCCCGTACCTCATTGCCCACAAAAGCGCCCAGTTCCATGTTGGGTCCGGTGGCATTTACGCCATCGGCGCTCAACATCCCGATCAGGGTTGCGCTGCTTTCGTATTGCGATGGATCGATCGTCCAGAAAGCAGGTGTTGGGCCACCTCTGCCTGCTACCTGACTATTGTCTCCTTTAAACGATTGCGGTGGGTAAGTCAACTTGGCGTTGTTAACACCCGGTTTGGTCAGTTTTAATTGGTAACCATACGGCGGCATCAGGTATTCGAGGTTACCCAACCAGCCTGTGTACACCGGGTTGATAATGTATTGGGCAAAACCCGTTCTACTCTTGATCAGGTCGCCCGCCTGAATTTTACCATCATTTTTGAGCGTGGACAATGCGCTGTTGACCGACAAAGAATGGGCTGGCAGGTAGCCGATCCAGTTCCAGCCGGTTTTGACATACACCGACATGGTATCCGGCAGGCAAAGTCCAAGCAATTGCAGGGTATCGGCTTTATCGGCCCGGTATTGATACATTTTGCGGTTGTCGAGGGTAGTCAAACTACCTACCCAGGAAGTGCCATAATAATTGGCAAACTGAGTTTGGCTCTTCATCAGGTCATTGGCCGGGTATTTCAGGCTGCTCAAAGCAGGTGTAATCGCAGGATTTGGGAACGCGAGGTTGAACGACAACCAGTTCCAGCCCGGCGTAATCGGGATCTGACGCAATACCATGCTGTTGGTGGTAGCGGTAACGGGGGTGTTCGCATCGCCCGCAATGCCATCCGGAATAAATCCGTAATTTTCAACCACGGTACCATACAGCAAACAAGCCGAAGCGTCCCAAATTTGCAGGTTGATGGGTTTATTCAAATCGGCGGCTGAACCAAACACCGTCAAGTAAGCCAGATAAACCTTATTGTTGGCCGTACTCACCTGCGGCACATATTGCACATTCGAACGTCCGCGCAATTGTCCGCCGATGAAGGCGCCCAAAATGTCTTCCACATCGGTAGAAATGGTGCCCTGCACATTCAGTTTTACGACCAGGTTCATGCTGTTTTCAAACTGTGCAGGATCCAGGTCCCAATCGGGCGGACTGCATACCACGCGTACACCCAGGGGAATACGTTCGTCGCCGCCCATAAAGGCCAGGGGTGGTGCAACGCCGGTGAGGGTGCGCAAGGTGATCGAATCTTTCCAGTAACCAAAGGCGAGGGAAGAGTCGGCCGTAAACGTGATTGGACGGATCTCATTCGGCGCCAAAGTCCCCGCATTTGGCACTACCCGCACCCAGGAAGGATAGTCCCTGATTTCGAACGGTGTTGGCGCTGTACCGCGGTTTTCAATATTCACCTCGATGGATTTGGTGTATTCGACCCGTTTCGTCATACCCACGGAATCGGTAAGCCAGCCTAATTCGTTGCGGTTCACATAAAACTCAGGCGTTTTGCCCAGCCATTTCATAGGCACGCCACCCGTGCTGTTGCCCACCAAATCTTTGAGATTTTTGAGTTCGAGGCGCAAAATTTTGTTTTCAATAAACTTGTTTAGCACATTCGGAACGATGTAAATTTTGTTCTCGTATGCTGTAACCGTTGCATCAATCAACCCTGTTCCAGCCAAAGGCGCAGTATCAAACAGGTCTATTTTACCAAAAGGATTGCCTGTCGGTGGAGCAAACAAGGCCGTATTTAGCGGTTTGTCGAACGTCACCGAAATTTCGTCCCCGATGTTATACACCCCATCGGATGGTTCAAAAGACACAATTTTTGGTGGGTCGCGGTCGATGCGGATTGGAATATAATAGGAAGAACCTTCCATGCCCGCAGCGTTTCCGGTACAAACAGATATTGCCCGCAATTCGTAGCTGCCATCTACCAAACCGGCTGTTTCCCATTTAAATGTGGTTGAAATCGGTTGGAGTGTATCTGGTTTAGGACTGCCCACCCAGTCGATGTATTCTTGATTTTTGGTATTCCAGCGTTCGTGCGGGTTAGAGCCAGTCACAGATGCGGGTGCCAGGATATTTGTCCAAATACCGTTTCCATCGGAGCGTCGGTATTGTACGCGAATCGCCTGGAAATTAGGATCGATCAAACTATAGTTGTTAACAATAATGTCACGCACCGTAGAATTGATGGGGGTAACGGCCAGATCTTCGCGCAGCACCACATAATTCTCACGTGGATAATCGATGTCTACCTCGCTGCATGGACGAACAAATGTTACGCTGATGTTTTGGCTGGAATAAGCCAAGGTATCTACCGTTGTAAAGTCAGGCATAACGGCCGGATCCAGGGCGAGTGCCCCGGCGCGTTCGGCTTCACAGCCGGAAGCGAATTCCAGGACTAAATCATTGTATTCATATTCTACGGGACCGCGTTCTACGGTAATGGTGATGGGAACAGAACCATTGGAAGACACTTCATAACCGGCATCCCCGTTGAGCACTGCGCCGTTGAGTTTGATGATCGCACCGTTCGGATTGTCTTCTCCGGTTGCGGTAAAGTTGTAAGAGCGTGTTTCGAAGGTTTGACTATTGTTGCCCAAATTAAACCTGAAAATGGCTGCTTCTTTGGATGGGATATTGATCGCTTGCAAGGGATATCCTGCCAAAGGCTCGATCGACGGCTTGTCGCGCGAGGCTGTGCCTGCTTCATGCGGACAAGAGGACTGGCCCGATTTTATTTTGAAAACGGGCGTTTTGAATACCGGATCGTTGTAAACATCCACATAAAAAGCATCGCCTGGATCATCGTCGGCCAACACATAACCCACCGTGGTTGCTTTTGACGTGACATCTTCATCATGCCAAACCTGATTGAAGTTTAAATCTAACGTATAGGTTTGAGAGGCACCTGCCCCGAAAACATCAAATCCCGAGTTGAGGAAAAACGAAGTTGATTCGGATAAGGTTGTCTCGTCAATTTCGTAATCATCCCGTGCAATACTGCTTACATCCTCGTAGGTAGTACCCGCATCAAAAGAGAAATTTTTAGCAAACGTGGCATTCGCTTTTGTATCAGCATTCAATTGAAGATGGGATTTCCAGTTTTTTGCAGAATTGCGCATGATGGTAGCGCTATCTGTGATGCCAGCCCCATCGTAGGCAATTGCCAAGTTATTGAGGTACGGGATTAAGTACCGTTTAATGTAATATTCAGAGTACCGGAAAACAGTAGCCCCTCCAGGTTTGAAGGTAATTACCTGATCGGCTTGAATCACACAATTGTTTACCTGAACGCGGTCGGAAGTACCAAAAATAATGTTTTGCGCCTTTCCAACGTACACATCGCCCCCTTGCGCGCCCCCCACGATCAGATCGCCATCATTCGTGGAAATATTGGTGCTAAAGGTCATGCATTCCTGGTAACCACTTTCCTTTACCTGGGTACGAACAATGGAGGCGCTAAAACCGCCTGCTACTCCTGATTCTGCAGACTGGATGGTACCTACACCGATACCCGTAAATGTTACGAGTTCTGGTTTGGCATCAAATTCATTGTCTAAGGTCAGGCCTTGTTCATTCGTCCAACCAAAGGAATAAATATCGCAAATGGTCGAATCTTTTGCTAAATAGGCATAACTCGCATCGCCTGGCGGGTCGCGCAGAATTAAACTGGGACGCTCTGGCAAATAAGAAGTGAAGCGTTCGCCATTTGAACGCGTGCCATTGATTACTGCAATTTTTTGGATTGAACCCTGACGCCCATCTGCGGTCGTAGCAATTACCTGCAAGGTTTTGTAATAAGGACTCACCGGGTTGGTATCGCCCACCCTGAATTTATAGGTATGCGTGGTGGCAGGACGGTTTACCCGCAAAACAGCGCCATCCTGTGTGTAAACGCCGTTATTTTGTTTATCCACTTCTATTTTCAAATAAGGCGCATTGGAACTCGGGTACCAGGGCACCTCCGCAAAGGTTCCGCCTACCGTCGTGTCACGGATCCCCACCCCTAATGATACTGTATATTCACCGGTTGCGCTGGTGGTGGTGGCATGCACTTCCTGATAGTATGCCTCGGAAACCGGGGCCAAAATGCTGGGCTGAAGGGTCAGACGAACTTTTATGGCCTGATTGGCCAAGGCGCTTCCGGAAGGTCCGGTCAGGTTACCAGTTTGTTTGACGTTTATAGCAACCAAATTGGTATCTTTCACTTCGTCGGCGAGCCCGTTTACAAAACGCAAACTACCTTCATCAAGCGTACAAGTTCCGCCAGGATATTGCTCCAGCACTTTCAACTTGATGGTTTCGTTGCCGCCTTTTTCTAAAACGGTTTTTGCCGGAGAAGCAGTAAGGCTATAACTGTCGCCCCCAATATTTACAGTTCCCGCAGCGGTATTGATGTTGTATTCGCTATAAGCATAATCGGTGTTGTTTAGGGTAACTTTGCTGTTGACAATCGGATAATCAACATTATTGTACTTCACCTTGTTGGTGCTGTAGTTCGGTGCAGCACCAAGTGGCAAAGGCGGCTCCCATCTTCTCACTTTATTGATTACCATATCAGCCAATGCCCCTTGTGGGAGCGCCGGATCCCAATACTTCAAATCAGTACAGTTTTCAAGCAGGCCTTCAAAAATATCCACCTGCGGGTTGGGATTTCGGTAAATAAACTCCACCGCAGTATCCTTTTTCGTAATGTCTACTGTGATGGCACCTAAAGACTGGATGGCGTCTTTGATTTCGTTATTTTCATGCGAAAACAAACCCACGTTCAGCTGTCGGAAAGGCGGCACATTGGTAAACGTATAAGTAGTACCGCTCGTCATCGTACCGTATTGCTCAAAACAGTCACTATCCGCAGTTTTAATTTGCAGTTTCAAACTGTTGTAGGGCGTACCCAGATTGTTGCCCAACGTACTCACTTTGCAATCGCCTCCAGCAACCGTTACCTCCACGGTGCGCGTGGTAATATCATTAAATACGATACCAGCAATTGGTGTCGTCACTTTGTTCACTTCCCATAAAGCAGGCACAAAATTGTGGTCTTCATATTTGGGAACCAGTTTGAAACCCTTGCCAGGCTCAACATCAATGGTGAACTTACCAACAGAATCAGTTACTACTTTTGGAACAAACGAAATGCCCTCGTTGGTAATTTCGACGCCTGAAGCAAAGCAATCGGTGTTTTTATACCGCACATAACCCGTAATCGGAATGGTAGAAATATCCGTGTAATCCACCTGATCCACGGAGGTTATGCTCGGATTGAGCGTTACCTGACGTGATTTAGGTGTAAATTCATGCGCTTGTGTTTTTGGGAACTTCGCATAATTGCTCCATTTAATGTTGTAAGCTTCGCCAAATCCAAGCGGAAAGGAGCCGCCATTGTTGAGTCGATAACCCTCGCCTTCATCCAGCGGAAAATAGGCATACAAGCCATTTTCAGTCATATCCCTTGCCTTAAGGTTGTGGTTTTGAATGGATAATACATCCAAAAGGCTATTGTACACCACAAACTCATCGATCAATCCAGCATAAAAATTATTAAAATTATTCGGATCATTGTACGCCCCGGTTCCAGAACGATCCGCGCCCAACACCCAACGGGTATCGGGGTCCGACCAATTGCCATCCACATTTGAAAATACATTGGTAGAGGAAAGCACGCCGTTGATATAGGTAGTAATTGTTCGGGAAGAAGCGCTCGTGCTGTCGATGGTAAATGCCAAATGCGCATAACCTGTTGACAACTCACCTACCTTACTGCCCTGACCGGTTCCACCATTGATGTCTATAATCAAATCACTTTTTACCGGATCATTGGCTTGTGGGGTCAGTTTTAAGGAAAACCGATTGGGGCCCCACCACTTAGACAACAGTGTTTGAGTACTTGGATCGGGACCATCGCTGTACACCGTCAATTCGAGGGTCGATTGAGGCGGAAGGGCGAAATCTGGAAGGGCAGCATAGGATTTATTATTTTTCAGGAACTGCACGGCCCAACGCATGTAGAAATTTTTTGAAGGACGGGTAACAAACGTTGTTCCCGTGCCGTAACTGGCACTTTCAATCGTATAAAAACCGGTACTGTCGGTGCGGGCAGAAGTACTCACCAAGGGAATATCGGAACGGTCGCCGTTGCTGAAAGCAGCATTGGAAAAATAGGCCCCACAGAAAAACAATTTCACCCGGTGGATGATATCGAACGATTTGTCGCCCAATTGTTCGTCAAATTTCCAGTAATATTTCAAATTCGGCGTTTTGGAAGAGGCGGTGCCCGCAATCACTTCCCGCAAATCAATTTCATTCAACCGGCTGTGATAAATCCGCAATTCATCCAGGTTACCACGCCAACCACTGGTTGACTGGAATTTATTTCCAATAAAAAAACGGGTACTGGGTGCAGTCGGCAAGCTGACCGATGCCAAAGTTTTTAAGTTCCCATCCACATATATCCGGATTACCTGGCCGGTATGGGCTACCGCAATGTTGTGCCAGGCTGTCTCTGTTCCTGCGTCGAACACAACCTTGTTCGTAGCAGCCGCACCATTCAAATACACCTGAATACCGTCTCCATATCCTTTGATCTCTAGCGGATATCCGTCGAATTCCATCACCGTACCACTAAAGTTCCCCTTATTTTTAATCCAAAAAGTAATGGTGTAATCCTGCGTTCCGGTCAGTGGGAAAAATTTTTTTCCTGATGTAGTATCCACTGCAACCGCGCCACCAACTGCACCTGTCCCTGCCGCCGCATCAAAAACCAGCGAATACCCCTGCAAAGGCATCAGCGACACCAATACATCGTTTACAGCATTGGCATTCTGCGTTGAAACCCACCCGGTTACGGTACCATTGGGCACTTGAAAACCTACCGCTTCGGTTGCGCAACCGTCTCCATACTCATTTACCCCTTTGACCGAGTACTTATAAGCCTTACCGGCTATGACATTATAGTCATTGTAGTTAAAGGTATTAGGGTCGAGCAGGGCCTGATATACCCCGTCTCGGAAAAGTTTGTAACCACCTGTCGGAGCGGCGCCTAAAGGATTGGGCTGCCAATTAACCTGAATGCGATCGAGGTAATCACCCTGAGAGGCAGACGCGGAAGGAGAAAGCGGGGGCACCAAAAACTGCGACCAATAACCTGTCGCGGTGATATTGGTTGCACTCAAACCCGTTTCTACCAAGGGCTGTCCTACCGTGCCACTTACTCGATATTGAGTGGAAAAAGAGTTGTTGGCAAAGCCGTAATTTAAATAAACGCTACCCTGGTAATCGTTGGCTGCCGGGGGCAAACAAGTGGTAGCGGATTGGGCTAAAAGGGTTGTGATTGCAGCACAAAGCGCTGCAACCACACCGAGAAACCTTTTATTCATCGGTGAATGATTTTAACAAATCAGGAGAAAGGAGAATACCGGTTTAGTTGATGCGGATGTAGATCCAGAAGTTCATGTTCTTAGGCCGCGCTTCCCCGCCCGATGCGTCGGTCGTAAACGTGTGGCTGTGGTTCCCTGCAGCGGCCATCGCATCGGATACAGATCCGCCAATGCGGGTATATTCTGCGTTAGAACCACCCGAACCGGAGTCATCCCCCTCCAAACCATGGTTCCAAGTGTGGGTATGGCTACCATTGGTACTCGTGGTACCGGTATGCGTATGCGATTTGTTTTCATCGCCCTGAAAATTGCCCGGCGCCGTGCTGGAAGTACGTCCGGGGTCGTTGTCGCTGTTGTTTTTGGGCTTCCAGGCTTCACTGCCTGCTACTACGCTGAAGTCCTGGGCGCGGATAAACATACCACCGGCATTGGGCAAGGTGGTTACCCCTTGCGCATACAACGCGTCGGTGGTGGCAAGCGTACGGCCATCCAGCGGTACCCAACAATTGCCGTTTACGTCCTTGAATTTATCGGGTGGTAAAATGGAATATTTGATGTCGCCCACCGCGCCAGAACACACCACGGTTTGGGCACTGGCTACCGAGAAAGAAAAAGGCGCATAGGTAAATTCGGTGCGCGGAACCAGGTCCTTACCGCCTACTCTGATGTTCAAATACACCGGACCGCTGAAATTGAGTGGGTTGAGCGGGGTTACGGAGCCCAGGTTGTGGGAATAAATACCGCCTGCTACACCCAGGGCAACTGTTTCTGCCCATTGGTTGCTGGCAACGTTGGGATCCGTAGCACCAATTTTAAGTAATTTGTCGGCGTTGGCTGTGCCCGTCAAGGAGCTCCAGAAAGAAAATGTAAACGTGTACTCGCCATCTGGAACAGGTTCGCCAGAGGCTGTTTTTAAAACACCCTGAAAACTAATCTTGGGGATCGATGCTTGTCCGAAAACAACTGTTTGGAAAGAAAGAAAGCCTAAAATGAAAAAACATTTCAGCGCTGAAGCAAAATGTAAAGATTGAGTCATGACGCGTATTTATTATTATGATGATGTTTTGTAATGAAATCGGATTAGCCTGACAAGCGTTGCAAAACGTACAAAACGCAAGGAGGCATGGAAATAAAGTAGACCTATCCAGTGCGATCACGCACACGGATGTTCAGAAAATTAAAATGATTAAGTGTTTGTTGGATCACAACGCTGTGCGTTGCCTGTCGGGGGGACAAAAAGTGATCGGTAATAATTTGCGTTATAGCGAAAAATAAAAATGCAAAAACTACGCCAAATCATTAAATCGCTTTTAAAAGATACGATAAAACACCTACGGATTCGGGAATTTGAAACCTAACAAGGTGATTTTATTTTTTGCGCATCTGTTTTTTTCCAAATTTAATGCAAGCGAGGAAGGGAGCAAAGGTGAACACCATAAAATCGGGCCGAACGGAGGTGTTTTCCGCGTTGGGAATCAGGACTTCCTGAAAGTGTGTACCTGCGGAGGTGGCTAAATGTCCGCCCGCGGAAAAGCCCAGCAATAAGTAACGCTCCATTAATCGCTCCTAAATTAGGGCAAGTTTAATTCTTAAGCCAATTTTAAGAATATCATTAGGTTTCTCAAATATTCAACAGGCCACCTTTGCACCGTAACAAAACTAAAAAAAAACAACATGATTTCAGCAACGCACCTACATGCCATGATGATTCACTTCCCGATTGCACTGCTCATGGCGGGTTTTTTATCGGAAGTAATTGCACTGTTTAGCAAGAAGGAATTTTTTAAAAGTGCCGCTTTTTACCTTTTGCTGCTTGGCGCATTAGGAGCCATTGCGGCCTACCTCAGCGGAAGTTATGCCGGTGAAGGCATTGAAGATGGTCCGCTGAAAGTACCGATGGAATTGCATGAAGATGCTGCATTGTTTACGCTGTGGTTATCCATTATCACGGCCGTCTTCAGGATGGTGATTTACTTTTTTAATTACCATAAAATATGGACTAAGTGGGCTGGCATCCTCTTGTTTACGACATTAATCGGCTCTGTTTCATACACAGGCTACCTTGGCGGTCAATTGGTTTATGCGCACGGCGCAGGCGTTGAACTGGCGCTCCCCGATTTTAATAGTCCAACGGAGGAAGAGTAGTTTAAACCAAGATTTAGGTGGATTTGGAGGATGGATGGATAAAAATTCGATTTTCAATGGATTAGAATCCAGTCGTTTTCATAACCACTTAGCGTTGGCTATAAATCATTACCTTTGAAGAAACAACTTAGTGCGTGTACCATGAGATTACTAATTGTAGAAGACGAAACATCCATTGCCAAATTCCTGCGTGAAGGATTGGAAGAAGAAGGTTTTGCCGTAGATGTTGCTGACAATGGAAAAAAAGGATTGCAGCTTGCATTAGATGGAATAGAAGAATATGATTTGATTTTATTAGACTGGATGCTACCCGGCTTGAATGGAATTGAAATTTGCCGAAGCATCCGTCTGGAAAACAAAACTGTTCCCATTATTTTTCTGACTGCAAAAGACACCGTCGATGATGCTGTTTTCGGTCTGGAAACCGGAGCCAATGATTTCATACGTAAACCATTTTCATTTGAAGAATTATTAGCCCGCATTCGTGTATTGCTTCGCACAAAGGAAAATGAAGTAATTGTCTTCAGGGCAGGAAAAATTGAACTGAACATTGAAAAACACACTGTTACCAAAAATGGGAAAACGGTGGAACTCACTCAAAAGGAATTTGCCTTGCTTGAATATTTTTTGCGCAACAAAGGAAAAGTCTGCCGGCGCACACGCATTATTGAAAAAGTTTGGGACATCCATTTTGAGTACAACAATTCAGTGATAGATGTTTACATCAATGCTCTGCGAAAAAAATTAGACGAACCCGGTATGCCCTCCTTAATTATTACGGTAAGGGGTGTAGGTTATAAAATTGAAACAGAAGTATGAAATTGAGGTTTAAAACCAGAATAGCTACATTTAACACCATTGCCGTTGCCGCAACAACGGCAATGGTGTTTGTAGTAATTTATTTTGTGGTGAACAAAACATCATTTACACATTTGGACAATGATATTTTGTTGGAAAAGGAAGAAGTATTCAATAATCTTGACTGGCATCGAGATTCCATCATCATCAACAAAATGCCAGAGTGGGACGAAGCTGAACATAATAAGGTAGAAGTGAATCCAACATTTTTACAGATCGTAGATATAACAGGAAAAGTAGTTTTTCATTCTTCCAATTTATTAAAAGATCAATTCCTTTTTAATCCAAATATTGAACAGGAAATATTTTACAACAGTGAAATTGGTGAGCAAAAAATAAGGTTAGGCCAATTCCCGATTAAGAATGAAAATGAAAAAATTATTGGTTATTTATCTATTGCCATTTCACAGCAAGAATCATATAGTATGCTGAATAATTTGCTTTGGGTTTTGCTTATCTCTTTTCCAATCGTACTTATTGTTCAATTTATCGCTTCTTCTATTGCAGCATCCAAGGCTATTCAACCTGTTCATCGACTTATAAAAATCGCAGCAGGCATCAGCGATGCTAATATTGAAACGCGACTGGTTTTACCGGAAAGGAAAGATGAGTTGTTTGAACTTACCAATACAATCAATGAATTGCTTGCACGCATTGAAATAAGTATGCTTCAGCAAAAACAATTTACCAGCGATGCATCGCATGAAATAAGAACGCCCCTGACAGCCATTAGAGGAACATTAGAAGTTTTGATTCGCAAACAACGCGAACCAAAATTTTATGAAGAAAAAATAACCGACATCATTCAGCAAGTTGACCGGCTCAACAAATTACTTGAACAATTACTTCAACTTGCACACATAGAATCTGGAGTTGCTGTTGCAAAAAAAGAAACCCTGCTCTTGTTTCCAATCGTTGATTCATTTCAAACAAAATGGGAGGAAGCCGCAAGTGAAAAAAAAATAGCACTTCATTTAAACATTGCAAAGGATATTGCAATCGTTGCCGATAAACTTTTTATTGAATTAATACTTGATAACCTGATGAGCAATTCAATAAAGTATGGAAAGGAAAACGGAAATGTTTTTTTGCTGTGGAATGATTCCTTGAGAACACTTTCTGTAAAAGATGATGGCATTGGTATTTCTGCCAATGACCTTTCAAATATTTTCAATCGCTTTTATCGCGCTGATGAATCGCGCAGTTCAATTATCAAAGGCAATGGACTTGGACTTTCCATTGTGAAAAAATTGTGCGAACTGCAAAAAATTAGCCTTACCGTTGAAAGTACGCTACATCAAGGTAGCAGCTTTACGCTTAAATTCAACGCAAAGTAGTTATGAAAGACAGATGGCATCTAATCCATTGAAAATCATTTTTTTATCCATCCATCCTCCAAATCCATTTAAATCCAGGTATAATTTTCTTAAGCAGATTTTAAGAATTCCAAAAGGTTGTTTGAATACCCACCCCTGCACCTTTGTATCATCAATTAACATTCAAACAACAAAACAACAAAATGAAAAAAATCGCAATCGCAATCGCAGCAATCGTTTCTGTAGCCATGCTGCAATCCTGCACCAGTAATTCAAAAGCAAATGCTGGGATGCAAAATCCGACCACAGAATCAATGACGGCAAAGACTGAACTTGCTTCAATTGAAAAGGAAGATTCTGAAATGGAATCAGAAGTTAAAACTACTGCTGCAAAAATTGCTACAGATGCCAATACCATAAACATGCAAAACATGCAAGAGGCTTTTAAAGGGGAAACTACAGCAAGTGCCAAGTATGCAGCTTACAGTAAAAAAGCTGAAGCAGAAGGGCACCATGAAATTGCTTTGCTGTTTCTTACTGCATCAAAATCAGAAAACATTCATGCGAACAATCACAAAGCAGTAATAGAAGATGCAGGACAAAAAACACCGGTAATTACGCCTGAATTTTCTGTTAAAACAACAGCAGAAAATCTAAAAGACGCTATTGCCGGAGAGGGTTACGAAATCAGCACCATGTACCCTGCGTTTTTGACAAATGCAAACACAGCAGGAAACCAACTTTCGTTGGTGAGTTTAAATTATGCTTACAAAACTGAACAAAAGCATAAGCCACTTTACGAAAAAGCACTTGCAGCCCTACAAAACAATACTGTAAAATCTTTGCCCTTGGTTTACTATGTTTGTTCAACTTGTGGCAACACGTACGACACCACTGCACCAAAACGCTGCGGCATATCTATGACTAGTTCAGAAAAGTTTATAAAGATTACAAATCTTAATTCATAACAATGTATTTAAGGATTGAGCAGGAAAGCCTCACAGCAATGTGGGGCTTTCTTATTTCCAAGAAAACTGAGACCTTATCTAAACTTTCGATCAAGCATGAGATACTTGAAGTGGATTTTCGGTATTCAGTTAAACGCAACGCCCCACTTCGAAATTCGGTGTTCGGTATTCGATATTCGGTGTTCATTTTTCCCCCATCCATTCCCGAAACGCATCCATCCAACGCACCTTGCTACCTTTTATATACAACCCAAACCCGTGTCCGCCGCGCTGGTACAAATGCATTTCGGTGGCGACCTTGTTTTTGCGCAGCGCCTCATAAAACAGGATGCTGTTGAGTGGACTAACGCCGCCATCATCAGTGGCATGCACCAAAAAAGTGGGCGGTGTTTGGGCGTTTACCCGCAGTTCATTCGACCAGGCTTTTTGCTGCGCTTCCGTCGGATTTTTGCCAATCAATCGGTCGGCAGATCCTGTATGTCCCACGCCGGGCATAAAACTGATGACAGGATAGATGAGCACCATGAAATCGGGCCGGACGGAGGTATTTTCCGCGTTGGGAATCAGGACCTCCTGAAAATGCGTGCCAGCGGAGGCCGCTAAATGTCCGCCCGCGGAAAAGCCCAGCACCCCTACCCTACTGGGATGGATGCCCCAAGCGCTGGCGTTTTCACGTACCATTTTGATGGCTTGTTGGGCATCCTGCAAAGGCCCGATGGTGGGATTGGGCATGGTGGCGGGGTTGGGAACCCGGTATTTCACGACAAAAGCAGCCACCCCCATTTTTACCAACTGTTTGGCTACATCAATGCCTTCGTGCTGGTAGGCATTTACAGAATATCCACCGCCGGGGAAAATGATCACGGCGGTGCCTGTGGCTTTGCGTTTGGATGGTAAATAAACGGCAATGGTCGGTTTGCTGATCTGATGGATGACCAAAATGCCGTCGGGTTTTATTTCGGTGGTTTCCTTGTCGGGGCCGGGAATTTCATTGGGAATGGTATCGGGGTAGAGCGGACGGGTTTGTTGGGCGGCGGCTGTGGATAAAAAGGACAAGAACATGATGGCCGGAAGTAATTTCATGGATTGGTGGTGTTTGAATGCGGGTGGCAAGGTTCAAAAATAACACCGAATATCGGACACCGGGAAAATAAACACAGAATATCGAACACCGAACACCGAATTTCGAAGTGGCGCGCTACTTTGAGATTTTCGCGGTGTCGATTAACGCAACGCCTAACTTCGGTGTTCGGTGTTCGATATTCGGTGTTCGATATTCATTTTCCCGATATTCATTTTCCCGATATTCATTTTTGGTAATGAAACAGAGCCCCGTGCCCTTCCAACATGCAACTTACAGGCTGGGTTTGTGTATGGCAGCACCTGAAAATGTACCCGCCACAAAAAATTAACATTGCGCACAAGAATTTTTATGTAAGAATGATTAATCTTAAAATTGATACATAAATCTGCTTGGAGTGAATATTTAAAATTAAATGCGGAAATTTTGCGTTTTTTAAAATAATAAAATATTTATTAAAATTAAATTCTATTCGTGATAGTCTTGCTATAAACGTTAAAGTTGTTCGACCCATGACTTTTATCATGGAAAAGTCATTTTCCCCACATGTACATTGCGACATCCTTCATCCTCCTTGCCGATTAACCTTTAAAAGTAGTAATCGAATTATGTCTCCTTTGGTGCATCGCATATATATTGCGACCCTAACAACGATTGTTGTGCTAACGGCGGCTTTCCTTTTTATAAAAGGGTGGTCGTATTACAGCATGCCGATCGAAGAAAGGTTCTATCATCCCGACCACGAGCAGTTCAAGCCGAGTGGTATTTATGGACATGGGTTGGGTATTATCGGCACCTTACTCATTTTGATTGGTGTGTTTGGTTATCAAGCCAAAAAGAAATACCGCGCATTGGCCCGTTTGGGCCGCTTGAAATACTGGCTGGAGTTCCATATTTTTCTTTGCTCCCTTGGCCCTGTCATGATTCTTTTTCACACTGCTTTCAAGTTTGGGGGACTGGTTTCTATTAGTTTCTGGAGTATGATTGCAGTAGTCGCAAGTGGCGTCATTGGCCGTTTCATTTATATTCAAATACCGCGTTCGATTGAAGGGCGTGCACTTAGTCTTCAGGAGGTGCAGGCGATGAAAGGAAATTTGGAGGATGTTTTACAAAACACGTACCGGTTGGATGAAAACAGTCGTCAGACCATTCTTCAATCGGTAACGGTACAAACCCAGGCAAACAACGCGGGTTCCTGGCTCGGCCAGTATTTTCAAGACAAAAAAACAATCGGCACCGTACGGCAGGTACTTTGGCAAAACCAACTTTCTCGTCCTGATATTCAGCATGTTACGAAGTTGGTTAAACACGAAATTACGCTGAATCATCGCATCAGCAGGTTGCAACTGATGCAACAACTTTTTAAGTACTGGCACGTCGCGCATTTACCCTTTGCGCTGGTGATGCTGGTGATTATGGTCATTCATGTAGCCATCACGATGGCCATGGGTTATCATTGGATTTTTTAAGGACTGGATATGTTACTGGAAGAAATCATCATTTACGGGGTCGTTTTTCTTTTTTGCGGGTTGGTCATTTACCTGTATTTAAGAAAGCAGCATAAGACCTCGCAGTTGTCGGAGGTGAAAATTGAAAAGGCAAAGCTGGATGGAACGTTTGAACCTGTTTCGCTGCATCCGGTGATTGATCCATATTCCTGCATCAAAAGTGGTGCTTGTATTGAGGCTTGTCCGGAGAAAGATATTATCGGGATTGTGAATGGGCGGGCTACTTTGATTAACGCGTCGCAGTGCATTGGGCATGGCGCTTGTTTTCACGCTTGTCCGGTGGAGGCGATTTCGCTGGTGATTGGCACGGAAAAACGGGGGGTGGATTTGCCGCACGTGAACCAAAATTTTGAAACCAATGTACCCGGCATCTACATCGCGGGAGAATTGGGCGGCATGGGACTGATTAAAAACAGTGTGGAACAAGGGGAAGCGGCGGTAGAAAGTATGGTCAAATCGGGCTTCAAAAGAGATGCCGCGATGTATGATCTCATCATTGTGGGGGCCGGACCGGCAGGCATTTCAGCCTCTTTGACGGCCAAAAAGCACAATCTGAACTTCCTGACTTTGGAGCAGGATTCCTTAGGGGGGACGGTTTTCAACTTCCCGCGTTCTAAAATTGTGATGACGGCTCCGATGAATTTGCCTTTGCACGGAAAAGTGAAACTGTTTGATACCAGTAAAACCGAATTGTTGGGCCTGTGGTTGCCGGTATTGCAAAAGAACAATATTGTGATTCAGGAACATACCAAGGTGGAGAAAATCGAGATGCAACCGGATGGCTTTGAAGTCATTACCTTAAAAGGGGAAAGTTTTAAAACCAAAAATGTGTTGCTGGCGATTGGCAGACGAGGAAGCCCCCGGAAATTAGGTATTCCAGGTGAAACGCTTGAAAAAGTGGCTTATAAAATCCTGGAGCCGGAGTTGGTGGTGGGAAAGCGCGTGATGGTAGTGGGAGGAGGTGATTCGGCCATAGAAGCCGCACTTTCTTTGATTGATCAAAACAAGGTGACGCTGAGTTATCGAAGTGAGGCTTTTAGTCGGTTAAAACCGAAAAATCGGGAAAAGTTGGATGCGGCGATTCAACAACAAAAGTTGGAAGTACTGCTGAAAAGTAATCTGAAAAAAATTGAAGAAGATCAGGTGATGATTACCACGGAAGCAAACCCGGAGCCGCATCCGATGGAAAACGACTTGGTGCTCATTTTTGCTGGGGGCGAGTTGCCCACACAATTTTTGGAAAAAGCGGGTGTCCTGATTACCAAGCGATTTGGATACACCGTCAAAAAACACAAATAGCATACACGAACATTCATTTTGAAAACCCATCGTATTTACATTGTTGTGCTGTTCGCGTTTTTAGCCGGAAGGTTGGAAGCGCAGTTGTCGCCCGGAGCATTGTCCAATGCGCACAAGGAACTGGAAGGCATGACCAACTGCACACAATGCCACGAAATTGGGAATAAGGTGCTGAATGACAAGTGTTTGCAGTGCCACAAGGAAATAAAAACGCTGATTGACAAGCAGGAAGGATACCATGCCTCGCAGGAAGTGCGCGGAAAGGATTGTTTTCGATGCCACAGTGACCACCATGGCCGCAATTTTGACATGGTGCGCTTTGACGAGAAAAAGTTCAACCACAGTTTGGCTTCGTACGAACTCACGGGGGCGCATAAGCAAATTGATTGTCGCAAATGCCACCAGACCGGATACATCGCCGATCAGGAGTTGAAAAAAAGGAAGGACACGTTTTTAGGCTTACGGCAGCAGTGTTTGGCCTGTCATACCGATTATCACCAGAAAACCCTCGGCAATGATTGCGCGAAATGCCACACGACCGAAAAGTTTACTCCGGCGAGCAAGTTTAACCACGATCGATCCGATTTTCCGCTGGAGGGTAAACACAAATTGGTGCAATGCCTGGAATGCCATAAAAAGGAAACCAAAAATGGATTGTCTTTTCAGCGCTTTGCCGATGTGCCTTTCAAAAATTGCAACAGTTGCCATGAAGATCCGCACAAGGACAAACTCGGAGCCAATTGCAAGGAGTGTCATACGGAGGTGTCGTTTAGTGTTTTAACGGGCTTAAGCAAGTTTAACCACAGCAAAACGAAATTTCCGCTGAAGGGGAAACATAAAAAAGTAGAATGTCGGGAATGCCATCAAATGAATGTTTTACCCATTGCTATTTTTCAAGATCGGCTGGGTATAAAAACGGAAAGTTGCAATACCTGTCATAAAGATGTGCATGAAGGGAAATTTGGAACGAATTGCGCAGAATGTCACACGGAAGAGGGTTTTCGAAAAGTTGGAAACCTGGACAAATTTGACCACAACCGAACCTCTTTTGTACTGAAAGGAAAACACGAATCCGTCGATTGCAAAAAGTGCCATAAAACGGAATCCATGACCGATCCGGTGCCACACAACACTTGTGCTACCTGTCATACGGATTATCATGAAGGACAGTTTAGTACCCATTTGATCGTACCGGATTGTGCTGCTTGTCATACGGAATCGGGGTTTTCAGAGAGCAATTTCAGCATGGAGCAACATGCAAAAACGAAATTTCCGCTGGATGGGGCACACATTGCGACACCTTGTTTTGCGTGCCACAAATTAGAGGCAAAGTGGAAGTTTGTGGGATTGGGGGTAGGGTGCGTCGATTGTCATAAAGACATTCACAACGGGCAAATTGCAGAGAAATGGTATCCAAACAAAGCGTGTGCGCAGTGTCATGTGACTTCAAGTTGGCGAGAGAGCCGTTTTGACCATAAAAAAACCGCCTTTGTGCTCAAAGGAGCGCATGAAAAACAAGATTGTCGCGCATGCCACAAACCGGACGCAACGTACCCCCACGGGCAGTTTGCGGGTTTGCCGGCCACTTGCAGCCACTGCCACGAAGAGGTACACAATCGGCAATTTGAGGTAAAAGGCGCCACCAATTGTGCGCGTTGCCATGGAAATGAAAGTTGGGATATCGCAAAGTTCAACCACGATAAAACCAATTTTAAACTGGAAGGGAAACATGCCACGGTCGATTGTGCCGGTTGTCATAAATCCGTAATTGAAAAAGAAATCACGTTTGTTCAATATAAATTCAAATCTTACGAATGCGTAGTTTGTCATCAATAATTTTCACCCTTGTTTTTGCGGCATCCGCGTATGCCCAGAATCCGCATGGCGCTGATCTGAAGATCAATTGCGCGTCGTGCCATAATCCGAAGGGGTGGGAAATTGATGCGGATTACTGGCAAACGTTTAATCCGGACAAAGCCAATGTTTCGAAAACGACGGGCATGCCGATCGGAAGAGATTCGATTCGTTTTTACCATGCAAAAACACAATTTCCGTTAAAAGGACAACATGCTGCCGTTGATTGCCGGCAATGTCACAGTACCCTTGTTTTTTCGGAAGCCAAGTCGGATTGTATTTCCTGCCACCAGGATATGCACCAGCAAACGGTTGGAACCGATTGCGCGCGCTGCCATACACCCGCCAACTGGCTGGTCGACAATATCCCGGAACTCCATCTGTCAAATGGTTTTCCACTCACAGGGGTACACACGGCTGTAAGTTGTGAACAATGCCATACAGCTGCTTCTACCTTACAATTTACCCGGATCGGGAATGATTGTATCAGCTGCCATATCAAGGATTTCAATGCGTCAACCAGCCCCGACCACAAACACGCGGGTTTTTCAACGGATTGTATTGAATGCCATGATGTATTTACACCCGATTGGAAAACAAATAAGGTAAAACACGACTTTTTCCCCTTAACCCTGGGGCATGAAGTAAGCGATTGTAATAAATGCCATACGGGGGGAAATTATTCTGCCACCCCAACTTCCTGTACGGCTTGCCACCAGCAGGATTACAACACGGCACAAGCTCCGAACCACCAGACAGCCCATTTTCCGAATGATTGCGCGCAATGCCATACCACCAATCCGGACTGGATGCCGGCCGCGTTTACGATGCACGATGCCACTTATTTCCCGATTTACAGCGGGAAACACAAAGGGCAATGGACCCAGTGTACGGATTGCCATACCAATGCATCAAATTACGCCGAATATACCTGTACCAGTTGCCATATCAACCCGGAAACCAACGACGCGCACACCAGCGTAAACGGGTATGTATATGAAAATACGGCTTGTCTCGCCTGCCATCCAACGGGCGATGCGGACAATGTGTTCGATCATGCCAACACGAATTTTCCTTTGACGGGAGCCCACGTACAGGCCAATTGTATTGAATGCCATGCGGCAGGGTACGCGGGTACACCTACCCAGTGTGCGGCTTGTCATACCACCGATTTCAGCCAGGCAAGCAACCCCAACCACGTTGCGCTGAACCTCTCAACCGATTGTGCCAGTTGCCATACCACGGCGCCTGGATGGGAACCCGCCAATTTTCCCAACCACAATACCTTTCATCCATTGAACGGGGCCCACGCGGCAATCGCCAATGATTGTGCGGCTTGCCATCAAGGTAATTATACCAATACGCCCAACACGTGCAATGGTTGCCATACTGCCGATTTTAATGCTACCACCAATCCCAACCACGTAGCAGGGCAATTCCCGACCAATTGCGCAACTTGTCACTCCGAAACGGCCTGGGTGCCATCCATGTTTGACCACAATTCGGTGTATCCGCTGACGGGTGCGCATGCAGCCATTGCGAATGATTGTGATGCCTGTCACCACGGCAATTACAACAATACCCCCAATACCTGCGCGGGCTGCCACACTACCGATTTTAACCAGACAACCAACCCGAAACACACAACCCTGAATATTCCGACCGATTGCGCCATGTGCCATACCACAGCGCCCGGTTGGGCACCGGCAAGTTTCCCGATCCACAATAACTATTACACGCTGCAAGGCGCGCACGCTGCGATTGCCAACGATTGTGCCACTTGCCACAACGGGGATTACAACAACACGCCCAGCACCTGTATCGCTTGCCACACTACGGATTATAACCAAACGAACAATCCAAACCATGCCTCGGCCAATTTCCCAACCGATTGTGCATCTTGCCATACACAATCGACCTGGGTGCCGTCCACCTTCGACCATGATGCGCAGTATTTCCCGATTTATAGTGGAAAACACAAAGGGGAATGGTCGCAATGTGTGGATTGTCATACCAATCCGTCCAATTATGCAGAATATTCCTGTATAAATTGCCATACCAACCCGGAAACCAACAACCAGCACAATGGTGTAAACGGGTATTCTTACAGCAATAACATGTGCCTTGCCTGCCATCCTACGGGTAGTGCAGGCGTTGTATTTGACCATAATAGCACGGCCTTTGGTTTAATGGGGGTGCATCAAACGACCAATTGTATCGAGTGCCATGCAACAGGATTTGCAGGAACACCCACGCAGTGTTCGGCCTGCCACAGTACCGAATTCAGCCAGGCAACCAATCCGAACCACCTGTCACTCAATTTGTCAACCGATTGTGCTACCTGCCATACGCCCACTACGGGATGGGCACCCGCAAGTTTTCCCAACCACAACAGTGTATATGCCTTAAACGGCGCACATGCCAGCATTGCCAATGATTGCAATGCCTGCCACAACGGAAACTACACCAACACGCCCAATACCTGCAATGGCTGCCATGCCGACAATTATGCGCAAACCACCAATCCGAACCACGTAACGGCGCAATTCCCAACCGATTGTGCATCGTGTCACAGTGAAACGGCCTGGGCGCCTTCCACGTTCGATCATAATAATTTTTACCCGCTTACGGGTGCGCATGCCAGTGTTGCGAATGATTGTAATGCCTGCCACCACGGGAATTACACCAATACCCCCAATACTTGCAATGGTTGCCATAATGCCGACTATGCGCAAGCAAGCAATCCCAACCATGCTACGCTTGGTATTCCGACCGATTGTGCCACCTGCCATACCACAGCACCTGGATGGGCACCCGCTACCTTCCCGATCCATAACAACTACTTTGCGTTGAATGGCGCACATGCTGCCATCGCAACAGATTGTGCGACCTGCCACAACGGGAACTATAACAGCACGCCCAATACCTGTAACGGTTGCCACAACGCCGATTACAACCAAACCACCAATCCGAACCACGCGGCATCCCAATTCCCGACAAATTGTGCCAGTTGCCATGTAGAAACTGCCTGGGCACCTGCTGCCTTCGACCACAACACCATTTACCCGCTTACCGGCGCACACGCTGCCATTGCCAACGACTGTGCAGGTTGTCACCACGGAAACTATACCAATACGCCCAATACCTGCAACGGCTGCCATAATACGGATTATACCCAATCGACCAACCCGAACCACCCGGCCCTCAATATTCCGACCGATTGTGCTACTTGTCATACCACTGCACCTGGGTGGGAGCCTGCGGCTTTCCCGATTCACAACAATTATTATACGCTGGAAGGGGCACATGCTGCCATTGCAAATGATTGTGCAACTTGCCACAACGGCAATTATAACAACACGCCCAATACTTGCAATGGGTGCCATAACACGGAGTATAATTCAACCACCAGTCCCAACCACTTTTCCGCGCAATTCCCGGTTGAATGCAAACTTTGTCATACCCAAACCGCCTGGGCACCTTCTACTTTTGACCACAACGTCATTTATCCGTTTACCGGGGCGCATGCGGCCATTGCCAATGATTGTAATGCCTGCCACCACGGGCTCTATAACGGCACGCCGAATACCTGCAATGGATGTCATAATTCGGATTTTGTTCAAACAACCAATCCTAAACACCAGGCGCTGAATTTCCCCACGGATTGCGCTATGTGCCATACCACCGCGCCAGGCTGGGAACCCGCTACCTTCCCGATCCACAATACATACTATGCCTTAAACGGCGCGCATGCTGCGATCGCAACCGATTGCGCTACCTGTCACAACGGCAATTACAACAATACGCCCAATACCTGCAACGGCTGCCACAATACCGAATACACCCAAACCAGCAATCCAAACCATGCCGCGTCCCAATTCCCCACCGATTGCGCATTGTGCCATACGGAAACGGCCTGGATGCCTTCTACTTTCGATCATAACACGGTTTATCCGTTTACCGGGGCGCACGTTGCCATTGCAAGTGATTGTAATGCCTGTCACCACGGCAACTTCAACAATACCCCCAATACCTGCAACGGTTGTCATAACACAGATTATACCCAGGCAAGCAACCCGAACCACGCGCAACTCAATCTGCCGACGGATTGCGCCATGTGCCATACCACCGCGCCAGGCTGGGAACCCGCAAGTTTCCCGATTCATAATACGTTCTATGCCTTAAACGGCGCACATGCGGCCATTGCAGCGGATTGCGCTACCTGCCACAACGGCAATTACAACAATACGCCCAATACCTGCAACGGTTGTCATAATCCTGAATATACCCAAACCACCAATCCAAACCACGCCGCATCCCAATTCCCGACCGATTGTGCAATGTGCCATACAGAAACAGCATGGACGCCTTCTACCTTCGATCATAGTACAGTTTATCCATTTACCGGTGCGCATATCGCGATCGCCAACGATTGTAATGCCTGCCACCACGGTAACTTCAACAATACGCCAAACACCTGCAACGGTTGTCATAACGCAAATTATACCCAGGCGGCCAATCCCAACCACGCACAACTCAATCTCCCCACGGATTGCGCCATGTGCCACACCACCGCGCCCGGCTGGGAACCCGCAAGTTTCCCGATTCATAATACGTTCTATGCCTTGAATGGCGCACATGCCGCGATTGCCAACAACTGTGCAACTTGTCACAATGGCAATTACAACAATACACCCAATACCTGCAACGGCTGCCACAATCCGGAGTACACCCAAACCACTAATCCAAACCACGTAACCCAGCAATTCCCCACCGATTGCACAACGTGTCATAGTGAAACGGCCTGGGCGCCTTCTACCTTTGACCACAATGCCGTTTATTCCTTCACGGGCGCACACATTGCCATCGCAAACGATTGTAATGCCTGCCACAACGGCAATTATTCGAATACACCGAACACCTGCAATGGTTGTCACAATGCCGACTATTCCAGTGCAAGCAACCCGAGCCATACGACGCTCAATTTACCAACCGATTGTGCCCAATGCCATACCACGGCACCCGGCTGGTCGCCTGCCACATTTCCGATTCACAATACCTTTTATGCACTGAATGGGGCCCACGCTACCATTGCAAATGATTGCGCGGTGTGTCACAACGGGAATTATAATAACACGCCAAATACTTGTAATGGATGCCATAATGATGATTATGTGCAGACTGCTGCGCCCAATCACGTTACCCAGCAATTTCCCGTCAATTGTACGCAATGCCACAGCGAAACGGCCTGGGTACCCTCTACGTTTAACCACAATACCGTTTATCCGTTTACCGGAGCGCATATTCCGATAGCCAACGATTGTAATGCCTGCCACCAAGGCAATTACAATAATACCCCTAATACCTGCAATGCTTGCCATTTGCCAGACTACAACGCGAGTCTGAACCCTAAACATACGGTCCTGAACTTGCCAACCGATTGTGCGATGTGTCATACCACTTCCGCCGACTGGCAACCCGCCACATTCCCGATTCATAATTCATTTTGGCCCCTTAATGGCGCGCACGCTACCATTGCCAACAACTGCGCCTCCTGCCACAACGGCAATTACAATAATACGCCAACTACTTGTGTTGGTTGCCACCTCCCTGATTATAACCAAACGACCAACCCGAATCACCAGACCCAACAGTTCCCAACCGATTGTACGGTCTGCCATGCGGAGTCGTCCTGGGTGCCGTCTACATTCAATCACAGCGCCGTCTATCCATTTACCGGTGCCCACCTTGCTATTGCGGACAATTGTAATATTTGCCACAATGGTAACTATACAAATACGCCGAACACCTGCAATGGGTGCCACCAGGCCAATTACAATACCACGACAAATCCCAACCACACGACCCTCAATCTACCGACCGATTGTGCAATGTGTCATACCACCGTGCCCGATTGGCAGCCTGCTACCTTTCCGATACACAACAATTATTGGGCATTGACGGGCGCACACGCTGCAATTGCAAATGATTGTGCCGCCTGCCACAACGGCAATTATAACAATACCCCAAGCACCTGCTTTGGTTGCCATGCCGCGGAATACAATTCGGCCACCAACCCGAATCACGCCGCTGCCGGGTTCCCAACAAGCTGCCAAAACTGCCACACCACTACAGCTTGGGATCCTTCTACCTTCAACCATGACCAACAGTATTTCCCAATTTATAGCGGGAAACACAAAAATGAGTGGAGTCAGTGCGTCGAATGCCATACCACGCCCAATAATTTTACGGCATTCAGCTGTATTGCCTGCCACGAACATGATAACCCAACCGAGATGGCTGGGCACCATTCAGGGGTAAATGGTTATCAATACAATAGTGCCGCTTGTTACAACTGCCACCCGAATGGGCAGGCAGACTAATCAACACGCTTATGAAGCACGTTTTAATATGGTTGCTGCTGCTTGCAGGTGCGCAATGGGGGTATGGACAAAAACAGACGGTTCTTGAGAAAGGTACCGTTTCTTATGTTTCTTCCCAAAATGTGTATGTGAAATTTACATCCACAGCGAACATCCAAAAAGGGGATACCCTTTTTCTGTCAAAAGACAGCCTTTTAATTCCTGCGCTTGTTGTGAAAGACAAATCCTCCACTTCCTGTGTATGCTTGTTGCTACAATCCGACAAGCCCAAGGTTGGAGATGCATTTGTGTCCAAAAACACGTTTGAACCAACGCCTGAAAAGGCAAAAGAAAAAACAAACATCCCAAAAATAACGACCGATAGTACGTTTAAGGCGCCAACTACGGTGCGTACGCCAGCAAGCGATCAGGAGGAACTGATACCCACCCAAAAAATAAAAGGGCGGATTTCGGCCGCTTCCTACAGCAACATTTACAAAGGAAAAGAAACCGACCAATTGCGCTATACCCTTAATTTTCAGGGAAATAACATCGGTAATTCAAAATTTTCGACAGAAGCCTATGTTGCGTTCCGCCATACAAACGGAAAATGGGGAGAAGTAAAAACGAACTTCGGCAACGCGCTTAAAGTGTACACTTTTTCGGTAAAATATGATTTTAATAAAACGTCCAGCCTCTCTTTAGGACGCCGCATCAATTATCGTATTTCGAGTATGGGCGCTATGGATGGCATTCAATACGAAAAAAGCCGCGGACATTTTATTTTCGGAATTTTGGGTGGTTGGCGGCCCGATTATGTGAATTACGGACTCAATACGCATCTCTTTCAGGCAGGCGCCTATTTGAGCCATACCGCCGGAAAAGCAAATAAAACCTTCGAAAGCAGTCTTGCCTTTATCGAACAACACAACCACCTAAAGGTCGATCGAAGGTTTATTTACTTCCAACATTCCAATAACCTGTCCAAAGACCTGAGCTTGTTTGCCTCTTTTGAAGTCGATTTATACCAGAACGTCAACGAGGTGGTAACCAACAAACCCAGTCTCACCAACTTGTTGATATCCTTGCGGTACAGGGCTTCCAAGAATCTGAGTTTTTCAGCGTCTTACGACAATCGGAAAAATATCATCTATTATGAGTCCTATAAAAGTTACATCGAACAATTGATCGACAACGAAACCCGTCAGGGATTGCGTGCAGGATCAAATTATCGGTTGTCCAAATTGATCTCCCTGGGGTTTAATGTCAGTTGGCGTTTCCAAAAAAGCGACTTGAACCTTTCCAAAAACATCAATACCTACCTCAATATTAGTCGGATACCCGGGTTAAATGCTTCGGCCTCCCTTTCTGCCAATTTATTGCAAACCAATTACTTAGACAGTAAAATATACACGGCGCGCATTACCAAAGATCTTGTTCGAAATAAAGTACAAGTGGAAGGGTCGTATCGGTTTGTTGACTATAATTATAAAAACTACGAAAACAAGGTCCAACAACACACGCCCGGCGTAAATTTGTCGTGGTCGATCACGCGTAAACTGGCCTTATACCTTTATTACGAAGGTACTTTTGATGCAAAAAGCCCAACTTATCACCGGTTTAATACGAGGATTATCCAGCGATTTTAACGATTATCGCAATTGCTCATGTTTTGAAAATAAATTCAACAATGCGTATTTCAATTTTTTTATTCGTCAGTTTGCTCTTAGTTGCGTTCACATCCTGCGATTCAAAACCCAAGGTGATCGAAGCCGAAACGACGGGCGGCTCAAGCAAGGGGCCCATTTTTCAGGATGCTCAAGCCCCCACACCCGGCAATGGTGCAGACGCACCTGCTGCTCCGATGACCGGAGAAGAACACAAAATCACCGTATCCGAAGTACTGAATACCGATAAATACAGCTATTTGCGGGTGAAGGAAAATGGGGCAGAATATTGGGTTGCCATTGCCAAACGCGACGTAAAAGTGGGCGGCTCCTACCTGTACACAGGCGGTATTATGAAGAAAAACTTCCTAAGCAAGGAGTTTAACCGCGTTTTTGAAACGGTGTATTTGATTTCTGACTTCCGCGATGAAAATGCGGCCGCAGCGGCAACTGGACAGGGGGCCATGCCCAATGCCAAAGAAGCACTGGAGCCACCCAAAAACCTGAAACCTGCACCAGGCGCGATCAAAATCTCCGAGTTGGTCTCCAATTTGAAGAAATATGAAGGTAAAACCGTGAAAATCACCGGAAAATGCGTCAAAGTGAATCCCATGATTATGGGTAGAAACTGGCTGCATTTGCAGGATGGATCCGGAAAGGATTTGGATCTGACCGTTACCACAACAGAAAACATCCCATTAGGTACCATTTTAACGATGGAAGGAATCATCGCCTTGAACCGTGATTTTGGCGCAGGCTACCGGTACGATTACATTATGGAAACGGCTGTTGCGGTCAAATAACCTCCGTTTTTTATAAAGGCGGTAGAATACATTTATAAAAAAACGCCCACCACAGGACAATTGTGGTGGGCGTTTCCATTTTATAAACTGCAGGAGCAATCGCTCGGCACTTCAACTATTTACTCAACTTCATATACGCTCGGTATCTCCAATAAGCGACCATACTTATGCCGATTAATGAAAATACAATGTAATAAACAAAAGATGGCACCGGAACCGGATCGCCGGCGGCATAAGAGTGCAAACCCGATAAATAGTAGTTTACCCCAAAATAGGTCATGGCCACAGAAGCCCAACCAAAAAGCGTTGCCACATTAAAAGCAAACAACCCGCGCAAACCAGGAATAAACCGCATGTGCAAAATGAAAGAATAAACCAGGATAGACACCAAGGCCCAGGTCTCTTTGGCATCCCAACCCCAATACCGTCCCCATGATTCATTGGCCCAAACACCACCGAGATAAGTACCAATGCTTAGCATAAACAATCCGCCAATCAAGGTCATTTCACTGATATACGACATTTCCTTGATGATGCGGTACACCCGTTCGCCGTTCTTAGCATTGCCAAAAATCATAAAAATCAAGTTCAAAACGCCGATAATCGCCCCTAAAACCAAAAAACCGTAACTACCTGCTTCCAGAGAAACGTGGATGGTCAACCAATAAGATTTTAATACGGGTACCAAGGGGGTAATTTCCGGGTCGAGCCAGCTTAGGCCCGCAACCATCAGGATCGTGGCCGTCAGTACAGTGGTCGCGGCTAAAGCACCCATAGATTTGCGCGAAAACAAGAGTCCTGCCAGGGTTGTTGTCCATCCAATGTAAATTAAGGATTCATACCCATTGCTCCAGGGTGCGCGGCCCGAAATATACCAGCGCATACCTAAACCAAAGGTGTGCATGGTAAATCCGAACAACAACAACCCGAGCGCTATTTTAAACGGGAAATTAAAATTGCGGTTCGGATTAAATACGGAACCGAAAAGCAACCCCAAAAACAACAGGCCCAAAATGCCGTACAAGCCGCTCAGCCGATTAAAAATATTGAGTCGATTGAGCAACAATTCGGCGGTTACCTTTAAGGGTTCGGGCAGGATAGCGCCTCCATTTTTTTGTTGATATTGACTTAACTCCGACACCATTTGATCCGCAATGCTCCAGTCATTAGAATGTACTGCCTCTTGCAATGCGGGAATGTACATTGGGTAAAACTGCTGGACAATTCCCCCGGTTACACCATGTTGATGCCCGGGTTCGGCGGGTGAAATCCAGGTATTGGCCGTATCACCGGGCATGGGAAATACTTTCATGAATCGGCCGGAAAAGATCATGTTACAGATGTTTACCCGTTCGTCAATTTTAACCACCTCTTTTTCAAACACCCCGCGATCGCGTGGCGCTGCATTGTATGCTTTTTGTACAATATCCTTCAGTTTGTACGAACCATCCGCATTGAAAAAATCATTGTAAGCAGCCATTTCTGTGCTGATTTGCAACAGTTTCTTGATTTCCTCTTGTTTGCCTACTTTGATCATGGGCACATCAAACCATGCATCCGGATTGGAGGCCATGCCGAGCAGTACTTGTTCTGCCGTTTGTCCGGCGTAAGTTTCTTTTCGAGACACCTTCCGCATGACTTCATTGGCAAAGGTGTTCATCGGTTTCAAACGGCCATTGTTGTCCTGCATCAGGATTTTGCCAAAACGGGTAGCATGCGCAGGATTAATAAGATGATCCCCCGGCGAGGGTGGACCACCCATTACGGGTGTTGCTAAAAAGAACAAGACGGGAAGCAGTAAAACCGCTATTTTACCATCCTGGCGCAGCCGTTTAATATTTTCTGCTAATTGTTGAAAGCGGCTTTTTTTGCTAAAAAGGGTCAGAATCATTCCGACTGTAAGCAGTAAATACCCAAGATAAGAAATCAAGGTTCCGGGCGCATCATGGTTGACGCTCAAATAGGTACCCAATTCATCCTGATCAAAAGAAGACTGAAAAAACCGATATCCGTCATAATCCAGGATGTGGTTCATGTAAATGCGTTGATCGTGCTTCAAATTTTTCCGGGCGTCTACCAAAGTAACTTCACTCGCGTAGGAAGAGGCACTGTTGGTTCCCGGATAGCGTTCCATAATAAAGTCCCTTAATTGGACAGAAAACGGCAGTTGCACACTTTTTGAGCCATAAGATACCGCAATGGCACTGTTGGGACCAAAATCAACAATGCCATATTGTCCTTCAATGCCTTGGGTGCCTGAAATCAGCAATGGTTTTTCTTCCCCGCCAAAGCGCACTTTCAATTCCAGCGCAGCCGAGCTTTTGCTGGTCATTTTGGGTGCCGTTGAACTTACTTCCGAACGCGCATTGGGTTTGAAATCGCCAAAAACAAAACTCTCCACGCCATTGGAATACAAACTGCGCAACATCAAGGGATGTTCAACGCCCGCTGCCAGGGTATCCCGTGTTTGCGTGGCCATCACCATTTGGGCAAATACCGTGGGCGCCTTGAACGTCAAATTATTTTGTTCGTATTTGATATTAAATGCCGCCGGATCTTCCGGGTTTCCAAAATTGAAAATAGTGCCTTGTACATTGACAATTTCGCCATAGTGTACCAAGTATTCTTCCCGGCCACCTGCGCCACCCAACACTACTTTCAGGATCGGTCCGCCGTTGGGATCTTCCACCAAGGTTTCCTTCGGATTCGGAATAAATTGGGCAACTTCCAGATTAAGTTCCTGGTTGCCAACTAAATAGGATTTATTAAAATGGTTGTCGCCTAAGGAAGCAAACAAAACAGGCTCATCAAAGGAGTATTTTCTTCCCGCATGTTGCACTTTCACCAAAATATACGTTTCGGCGGATAAAAATGCATTGGAGGCGCTACCTTCCCGAATACCCATCATGCCTTCACTGCCAAAGTACCGGGTAACGCCTGCTCCAATCAAAATAATAATCATGGATGCATGGAAAGTGAGAATCGCCCATTTCTTTTGCTGTACCATGCGAAATCGAAAAATGTTGGCAATAAGCGATCCGCCAAAGAGAACAAGTATAAATTCAAACCAATGGGTCTTAAAAATGACCTTTTGTGCGGCACTGGTGCCGAAGTCATTTTCAATAAAAGTGGCAACGCCAATCGATATTGCAAACAAGGCAATATACAAACCCGCTGCGGATGTAGAAAACAGCGTGTCGTTCAGTTTTTTTAAAAATTTCATGTGCAAAATAGGGAATTAGGAATTAGAACTATTGAATCACAGTCTAATCGGAGTTGGATTTAAAACAACAATCTTAATCATCACGATCCCCCTCTTTACCGCGGCCTTCTTCACGTCCTTCACCGCCGTTTTCACCATGTTCATTGGCGCTTTTATGACAACGCACGCAATTGTTTATATCGGAAATGCCCTCTTCATTGTGCTCTGCCCATATATTATTGGGGGTATGTTCATGACAACCATAACAAGTATAGGTAGTAAAGACATTGTTTTTATGGCAAACGGCACACTTTGCATTGTGATCGCCGTCTAAAACAAAATAGGAGTCATGATCAAAGGTGGAAGGAATCCATTTGGTTGTTGTGTGGCATTGGTTGCAATTGGCATCGGTCGAAGCATGCATGGCATCCGTTGGTTTTTTGTGACATGCAGCACAATTATTTTTATCAGCGGCCAATAACATGGCATGATTAAAAGTAGCCGATTTCCATCCTTCGAAATTATGACAACTGATACATGCCGAAGATATTTGTGCATGTAAATTATCTGTTGGTTTGGCGTGGCAATTCAGACAATTATTTCGGGTATTTTCAGTCAATAAATCATGTTTAAATTGACCGGAAATTAGTACAGGATTTGTCCCTTTATGGTCCGTATGACACGCAACACAAGATTGGGTTGCAAGATTTTGGTGAAACAGTACGTTTTCTTTTATAGATGTATTGATGCTTGATTTAGCGCTTTTCACGCCAATTTCAGACAACTTATGACAAGCAATACACTTGTCATTCGGAACGCCACCAAAGGGCGCATGGCAAGCGATGCAATTGTTGTTTAAATCCTGGTGTCCTTGTATTAATTCGCCCGGACTGAGCATTTTATGTGGGTATTGAAAAATTAAAAAAACAATACCCGCTATTATCCCGAGAACAGTTAAATTTTTCATTTTGTAAACATAAATACCGTGGTGATATGAATCAGGGATAAGATGCCCAACATCAGCGCGATGGGTAGATGAATGGCCCGCCATTGTCGCATAGCATTTACCGTGACGGCATCAAAAAACAGTTTTTTATCAATGTCGACCGTACTAATCCCCGCTTCAGCCATGGCCAATTTATCAGTGACCAAAGATTCCGCTGATCTTTTTAATAAAAACTTGCCCACCAATCCACTTGCAACATTAATTAAGAGCATAATCACCGCAAGCCAAGGCAGGTGTGCATTGAAATGAATGCCCGCATGCACCAAAATCATGACAGATCCAATCCAGGCCACGTATTCATGGTACATCAAATAATGTTTGGGGGAGCCCGTATCAATGTATTTGCGCTTTCTGAGAGAATATAAAAAAGAAGAAATAATTAAAAAAGTACCAATATAACCTAAATATAACCCAACCGATTCGTAATGATAAGTATGCAATACAAAATCAATTGCAATGGTCACGAATATCATAATCCCATACCAGATCGCAAATGGTATTACATACTTCAAAAGAATTGATTGCTTCATTGGATCCATTATTTATACGGGGCAAGGTCGGCTTAAACGATACCATATAAAGTAACGGACATCATGGTCTTATGGGATCTTAATCATCTAAGCAGGTACGCGCTGTCCCAAGTTTGGCCCAAATATTGCAAACAGGCAAAACCATCGCAAAATCCCGCCGGTCGCGTCTAAACGCCCCCCAAGCAGAAACGCCTATTTCCCTATGTCTTGCTTAAAAACCTACAGTTTTGAAGCCTAAACCCATTGTTTCATGCGTAAATTCGGGATTATTGCCTTGCTTTTTTACTCCAAGCTATTGTCTGCTCAAATTGTAAATATTGAGGATATGCGCATTACGGGCACCAATGATTCTACCCGTTGGTACGGTTCCACCCAAGCAGCCTTTACCCTCACCAAAGTACAGGAACAAACCACCGTTCTTCAAGCAGATTCCCGTTTGCAATACAAATACCACCGGAACGTGTTGTTGTTGTTGCTTAATGCCAATTTTTTACGCGCTGGCGCGCAAAATTTTGTCAATACAGCCTTCGCCCACCTGCGCTACAACTACAAAATCAATCCTGTTTTATCCTGGGAATTGTACGGGCAGCAACAAAGCAATCAGTTACAACTGATGAAAAGTCGCACGCTACTGGGCACCGGGCTGCGCCGACGCTTTTTTCTTAACAAATCCAAAACCAGCCGCATGTACCTGGGGGTTGCCTACCTATACGAAAAGAACATTTTTACAGAATCGTATGGAAAACGCGATTGGCATCGGATGAGTAACTACCTGTCTATCAGCCTGCGGGCACCTAAATCGAGCATTATTTTGCGCGGCACCACCTATTGGCAACCCGCCATCGGGTACATCAAAAACGTACGCTACTCGACCGAATGGACGCTCGAACTTCCCATCACCGAACATCTGCGCTTCACCACCAACATTACCTACAGCGTTGACCGTGGTTTGCCGCAGGCAGCCCCTTTGGAAGCTTATAATTGGGTGAATGGGGTGGCTTGGCAATGGTGAGGAGTGATAAGTGATAAGTTCCTCTCATCACTCCTCACTCATCACTAATTGCTCCAGTGTATTATCCCGTTGCGCATTCGCCAGTTGATTCGAACAATCAACAACCTTGCGTTGTTGTGTGCGAATAAACCACATTACGTAAAAACGACGCATTAAACATGCGAATCTGCCCGACGGCATCACCATTCCATTCGGCTTCATTTATCCGATTTTGGCGACTACTGATCGAATATTCCGCATAAAACCTACAACGAACGCGTTGATTTGTGGAACTTTGAAGCCAAATAAGAACTGCAACTTGTCACACAATTTATAAAATTACCTTACATCATTTCAAACATGAAAAACGCACTCCTTTCAGGATTTCTTTTTTTGGTCGCTTTTGCGGCACAAGCACAAACTGCCGATGAAATCATTGCAAAACACATCACTGCAATTGGTGGAACTGCCTGGGAAAAAATCAATACCGTAAAAACAGAAGCAACCTTGACCATTCAGGCTGCCCCTGGTATGGAAATTCCGATGATTATGACGGTGGTCAATAAAAAAGCCGCTCGGATCGAAGTTTCTGCCATGGGTATGACACAAGTATCCTGCATCAACGGCGACCAAGGCTGGGCCAACAACCCATTCCAAGGCAAAACAGAACCAGAACCACTCACCGCCGATCAGGTGAAAGAAATGAAACAAATGACCGACTTGAGCGGCTCCTTGTACGACTATAAAAAGAAAGGGTATACGGTGGAGTATTTGGGCAAGGAAGACATGGAAGGAACCGATGTTCACAAAATCAAGGTGGTAATCAGTCCTACGAAAACAGAATATGCACTGATCGACCCCGAAACGAATATGCAGGTAAAAAGCATCACGGTTGCAACGGTGGATGGCCAAGAAGCAAAATCAGAATCTGTTTTCTCCAATTTTAAAGATGTAGCAGGTGTTAAATTCCCGCACACCATTGAGCAAAACGATCCAGGCATGGGCGCTTCTGTTACCACCATCACTAAAATTACGGTGAACGAACCCGTCGACGATAAAATCTTCGAAATGGCGAAAAAATAGGAAATAGCCCTATTTTTTACCTAATAGAGCGCGGAGGACGCATCGTTGACCCAACGTGTCCTTCGCGTTCTTGTTTATACTGCGCGCCGTATCGTTTTGTGCAGGCCTAAGGTCTACATCATTTACAATCAGCGCGCAGCAAAAACAAATGCTACTATCTCTCCTTACGCTGAAGATCAAAACCAATTTTCTATGCGCTTACTATCCACCCTTGTTTTGGCGCTCCTCGCCAGTGCTACCCTTTTCGCTCAAAAACCAACCAACCTCAGCTCCGCCACATTCGGTCAAATGGACGCCCGCGCCCTCGGTCCAGCCTTAATGGGCGGCCGTATTACGGCGATTGAAGGTATTGACCGCTCCCCTACTACCCTTTATATCGGCACGGCTGGCGGTGGTGTTTGGAAAACCAAAACCGGCGGCTACACCTTCGAACCTTTGTTCGACAAATACCCACAATCGATTGGTGCCCTGGCCATCGACCAAAAACACCCGGACACCGTTTGGGTGGGCACCGGCGAAAGCAATATGCGCAACAGCGTATCCATCGGCCAAGGCATTTTCCGCACCACCGACGGCGGCCGCAACTGGGTAAAAACCGGCCTGGAAAACAGCGAGCACATCTCTAAAATTATTATCCACCCGGATAATTCCAATATCCTCTACGTTTCTGTCCCCGGCAAACTCTGGAGCGACAGTCCCGACCGTGGCCTCTACAAAACCACCGACGGCGGCAAATCCTGGGAAAAAATCCTCTACACCGACGAAAAAACAGGCTGCGCCGATGTATTGATGGATCCGCGCAACCCGGAAGTGCTGTGGGCTGCTATGTGGCAATTCCGCCGTACGCCCTATTCTTTTGACTCGGGTGGCCCGGGCAGCGCCTTGTACAAATCGACCGATGGCGGCAAAAACTGGCGCAAAATCACCAATGGTTTGCCTACTACAACCTTTGGCCGTATCGCCCTCGCGCAGGCGCCTAGTGCACCCGACAACCTGTTGGCCATTGTCGAAAGCGCCAATACCGGCTTGTACATCTCTTCCGATGCGGGAGAAAGCTGGAAACTGCAAAGCGCTAGTTCCAATGTAACGGCCCGCCCTTTCTACTTTAGCACCCTCGAAGTTGATCCTTATGATGCAAAACGGGTGTATCGCCCTGCATTTTCCTTATCGATCTCCAATGATGGCGGCTACTCCTTCTCGGATGCCAGCGATGCGGGCGGCTGGGTGCACTCCGACCACCATGCCCTTTGGATCAATCCTAAAAATACCCACCAGATGTACCTTGGTACCGATGGCGGCGTGTACATGAGCCTCGACCGCGGCGTAACCTGGAACCACCTCAATACCCTGCCGGTTGCACAGTACTACCACGTGCAGGTTGATAATAAAATTCCATACAATGTGTACGGTGGCTTGCAAGATAACGGTTCCTGGCGCGGCCCATCTGCCAGTGCAGGCGGTATTGCCAACCGCGACTGGGTTGGCGTTGCAGGCGGCGACGGCTTTTGGGTACAACCCGATGCATTGGATCCTGATTATGTATTTGCGGAAAGTCAGGGCGGCAATATTGTATGTTACAATGCCAAAACCAACCAGGCACAACCCGTACAACCACAGGCGGGACAAGGTGAACCCAAATTGCGCTGGAACTGGAACACGCCGATTGTGCGCAGTATTGTAAATCCCAAAGTACTTTATATCGGTTCCCAGTTTTTATATAAAACCGATAACCGTGGCCAAAGCTGGACGCGTATTTCGCCCGATTTGACAACAAACGATACCATCAAACAAAAGCAGGCAGCAAGCGGCGGTTTGACAGTCGACAATACTTCGGCTGAAAACCACTGCACCATTTTTGCCATTGCGCCTTCGCCCCTCGATGAAAACCTGCTATATGTAGGTACCGACGATGGCAACTTGCAAATCACCCGCGATGGCGGTAAAAATTGGGAATTGATCTCTAAAAACATTCCGGGTATTCCTGCAGGCACCTGGGTGAGCAGCATCGAACCCAGTCGTTTTGACCGCAATACGGTGTATGCTACGTTTGAAAACCACAGTTATGGCGATATGAAAACCTACGTCGCCAAATCGACCGACCAAGGCAAAACCTGGACGGCGCTTTCTACCGAGGGTGCACAGGGTTTTGCGCGCATTATCCGGGAAGACCTGGTGAATGCCCGTTTGTTGTTTTTGGGTACAGAATTTGGTTTGTATGTTTCGAACAATGGCGGCCAAAGTTGGGTATTGTTTAAAGCAGGTTTCCCGGAGTATGTATCGGTGCATGATATGGTGATCCACCCGACTACGAATGATTTGGTGGTCGCCACCCACGGCCGGAGTTTGTACATCATTGACGATATTTCGCCTTTGCGTGCCCTTACGCCCGAGTTGATGCAAAAAGACGCGGCCTTGTTGCCAACACGCCCAGCAGCGCTCACCAATGGCCACTACGGACAATCGTTCCCGAACACCGGTTCGTATGTGAGCCGCAACCCGAATAGCCAGGCACAGATCATTTACTACTTGAAAGACCGGATCTCCGCCGGGGATGTCAATATTGAAATTTTGGATCAGCAGGATAAAGTGCTGTTGACCATTCCGGGCACCAAACGCAAGGGTATCAATATTGCTTCGTGGGATATGCGCACCAAAGCACCGAAAGCAGCAAAAGGCGTGTTGGTGCAAGGTGAAATGGGCGTATTCGCAGGTGCTTTTGGTCCGATGGCCGTACCTGGAAAATATAAAATCCGCCTCAAAACACCCACCGTGACCGACGAAGGGGTATTGGAATTGATACCCGACCCGATCGCACCTGATTTGGACTACAAAAAGCGCGAAACCATCTCTAAAACCTTGTTTGGCATGGTCGAAGAACTGGGCTTTTTGGTAGCGAAAGTGCAGGCTTTGAAAGACAGCAGCAACACCCGCGTGGCTTTGGTGAAAGATAAAAAACTGAAAACCAACCTGACCCAATTGAGCACCGATTTGGAAAACCTGCGCAAACTCCTGACAGAAACCATTGAATCCAAAGGGATTACCGGGGAGGAGAAAATGCGGGTATTTGTTGGTCGTTTGTATGTGATGACCGAAAGTTCCGACCAGTTGCCTACTGAATCGACCATCAAGCGGATGGCGTTTTTGCAGGAAGAAATGAAAAAGCACCAGGCTACGGCGGCTGATTTGATTAAACGCACGGAAACCCTGAATGCAGGCTTGAAAAAAGAAAAACTGGCACCGTTGACCATCCTTGCCCAGGAAACCTTCTTGAAAAACTACAATGCGCCGGCGCAAGGTGGCAAATCGGGTTGGGAAGAGATGATGGACGAGCAGGATTAAGAACCTATGTGTGATAATTAAGAAACGGGGATTAATGCGGGTTTTGCCGTGTTAATTCCCGTTTTAGTATTTTCTAGGGTTGGTGGTTTGATTGACTTTTGGAGATTTGATGCGTTTGATTTATCTTTGTATCCACATGAAACAACGAATATATATTGACACTTCGGTTGTTGGTGGTTACTTTGACGAAGAATTCAAAGAATCTACGATTAAGCTATTTGAGCGACTCAATAATGACGAAATCATTTTTGTTGTCTCTGACTTGCTTGATCTTGAATTAATAAATGCACCACAACATGTTAGAGAGCATTTATTAAAATACCCGGCTGAAAAATTCCAGCGGATTGAACTAACAGAAGAGGCTGTCAAACTTGCCAACATTTATATTGAGGAAAAAGTTGTTGGTAAAACAAGTTTGGAAGACTGCCGTCACATTGCATTAGCGACCATTTACAAAGTGGATGTTTTAGCAAGTTGGAACTTTAAACATATTGTAAATCTTGACAAAATAAAGGGCTACAATTCAATCAATTTGCGACTTGGTTACTCAATGATTGAAATTAGAAGTCCAAAAGACTTGGTAAACTATGGAGACGATTAAAAAAGAGAAACAGTTTGACGCTGTAAAAATGATGCGGGATATCAGAAATAAAATTAGTGCTGAAACTCAAAATATGACTTTTGAGGAGTTAAAGGCATATATCCAACAGCAACTTGCCGACAATCAAACCAAACTTATTGGACGCTAATTGAGTCCTAACAGAATACAATTCTCCTGGTATACTTTTTCCAGTGAAAAAGTATAAGCATTCAACGAATGGATAATATTTTTGGACTGGATGTAGCAACCACGAAAGGCATTTTACCATCCATACCATTTATACCAGCAATGCATCTAAAACTAAAAATCATCCCAACTGACTTACTGGAGCAGTATACCACGCAGGTGGATAAGGCCTTGCCAACCAAGTTTGAAAACCTCCAAGATGCCGAGTTATCCAACGATACGTTCAGTTTTTACACTTCCGTAGCCTCGGTATTTTCAAGCAAAATTGAAGGAGAAGATATTGAATTAGACAGTTACATCAAACACAAACGGTTTGGGATTGCGTTTTTGCCCGATTACACCAAAAAAATCGATGACTTATACAATGCCTATACTTTTGCACAGCACCATGCCCTGAACAAAATTAACATCCGTGAAGCGCATAAATTGTTGAGCAAACACCTTGTTGCGCAACACATGCAGGGCAAATTACGCTTGCAGAATATGTATGTCACCACCCCTGATGGCAGGATAGAATATGTTGCTGCACTACCAGATGAGGTGGAAACCGAAATGGAAAAACTATACGCCGACCTTGACTTGCTGCTGAAAGAAACGCTCAGCCTACCCGAAGTTTTCTTTTTTGCAGCCATGATCCATTTGTTATTTGTAAAAATTCACCCTTGGAACGATGGCAATGGACGCAGTGCAAGATTGATCGAAAAATGGTTTTTGGCGCAAAAATTGGGCGACAAAGCCTGGTTTGTGCCCAGTGAAAGAAACTATTACGCACAGCATCAGACCTATTACAACAACATCCGTGCATTGGGCTTGGAATATGCTGCGCTGGATTACGCTAAGGCGCTTCCGTTTTTGCTTATGCTTCCTGGTTCAATCTAACCATACAACGCACCAAATCTCTAGTAATATACCATTCTAGGCAATACCCATTTGGATCCAACGCAGGATGCTGCAAAAGTTGTTCGAAACACTGCCCAATCGCCGCCGGGTTTTGCATATAATTGTCTATATCAACCCCGGCATATCGACCTTGTCGGAGTACAAACAACTCGACACCAGGCTTTTGGGTATCCTCGCCTGGCACGAGTTCGCCAGCGGCCCAGTACAAAATCCTGCCATCCGGGCTGCCTTGCGATATCCCATAATATTGAAGGAAGCATTCCGGCGAAAACGCCTGGTGCAACTGTTGATGCGCAGCCAAAACGCCATCCGGAAAGGTAGCCGCTGCCACCCGAACCACTGAAATATCCCGGTCAATCGTAAATGTTTCCATCGCCTAAAAAATTAGTATTTAGTGTCCTTGAACGTATAGTCAACGCTAAGTGGTTATGAAAGCAGTTGGCTTCTAATCCATTGAAAATCAATTTCTTTTATCCATCCATCCTTTAAATCCATTTAAATCTGGGTATATTTGGCAAAATTATTCAGGATTGATTGCCAGCCCTCCTGTTGCAGTTCATATGGGTTCTCTTGCTCCGGCTCAAAACTTTCAATCACTTCAGTTTCGGCCCCGTTCGCTTTGAACCAAATTTCCACTTTCCGTCCGTCTTCAGCCATGTAGGCAATTTTTTCATGCATAACGACTTCCGTATAGGTGCCCCTGAAATCAAACCCAAAACTGCCATCGCGGGCTTCCATGCGGGTTGTAAAAGCCCCACCCACCCGTACATCATTTTCGGCACGGGGCGCATGCCAAT
>CAIVGO010000336.1 GCA_903905445.1 uncultured Bacteroidota bacterium | reverse complement strand
GCCCGGAAGTACCACCTGCTTGTGCAACCGGGGTACACGAAACGCCTGCCAGCAAACCCCTGCAAATGCAACTGAATCCTAACCCAACCCCGACAACTACCTTAAATTGCCAGATGAACCTGCCCTTTTCAGGCAAATTGCAATGCCGCTTGGTTAATATGTTGGGACAGGAAGTTACCAGTCTGACCATGCCAGCGGTACCTGCAGGGCCTTATCAATGCACTTTGGATTTGAGTACATTGACCAACACACAAAATTTTCAGGGCGTTTGGATTGTAATTTTAACCGACGAACAGCATCAAGTTACAGAGGCACAGCCTTTTATGATGGTTCGATAGCATTTAGCGTTTCAATAAAGACTGAATTTTTGCCCAAGGCACCAGTTTGAAGTTTTGCGGCAAGGCAAGTCCTAAGGAATCCACATTGAATCCATCTTGTACCACCAGCATACCTTGCCCAAAAGCGCCGCCCAGGTTGCGGGCCGTTACGTCTAGTCCATCGGTATCGCCCACGCCATCTACCCCTGCTGCACGGTTGTCGCCTACCGCGAAACTGCCCAGGTATCGGTTATTGCCTGCCCGGTCAAACACCGCATAGGTGTTGTTGCCTTGGGAAGATGCAATCAAATAACCACTTTGTGGACCGGTTGGAAAAATAGCCAACCCTTCAATGTCATATTGTATAGGCCGCCCAACTGCGGGAACACTTTCTGCTAAAAACGTAAAGGTGGCGGGCGCATCTGGCTCTGCCGCCAGTTTCCAAATCCCTTTATCTTCTTCACCCAGGTACACAAAGCCCAATTGGTCATCGGCAACCAAACCTTCTGGCTGGGTTTTTACTTTAAAGGTGCGCATCAGTTGTCCGCCAATACCCGCTTCGCCTTCCGGGGCTAATTGATATTGCTCCATGGCGCCGTCTTTACCATTCACAAATACATAAAACAAGCCCGATTTGGCACTGCGGTAAAGGCAAATGCCGTACACTTCGGTTAGTTTGGACTGAATACGGGGGGCTGGATTCTCAATCAGTTCGCCTTTTTCCGGATCAATGAAATAAATGGCTACCTGGTTGGTTGCACGGTCTGAAAATGCGATAAAATCGACCTTTTTGCCGCTTTTTAAGGTAAAATCGTAACGCAAATCAACATTATTGGGATTTCCGACAGGGTACGATTTGCGCAATTTTCCTTGCAGGTCGTACACTTCTAGTCCATAGTGTTTTACGGTACCGATTACCAGGCTATTGCGCGGTTGGCTCGGATGCACCCAAATGGCAGGATCATCGGCAGCGTCTTTGCCCGTGCGTGCGGGAACGGGTGGGGTTTCCAGTAGTGCTTCTACCCGTACTACTTCTGGCGGCGTGGGCTTTTGGACTTTTTGACCCGAATGGCAGGCAAAACAAAGCAAAAAACAAAAAAAGGCTATGGGTAAATAGGTGATTTTCATGATCATTAGTGGATAGTGAGGCGTAAACCAATACGCGCCCATTGTGAATAAAACTCCTGCTGTTTGACGCGATTGGGTTCGCCAAGATAATACCGCAAGGGGGTGTTAAGCAAATTTACCCCATTGAGGTAAACTTGAAACTGTTTGGTGAAATAGTAACTTACATTCAAATCGATGTTCAAATTGCGGTCATAATATACGTCCCAGTTTTTGCGAATACCCAATTCATCTAAAAATGCATCATTGAAAACACTTGAAACACGCACATAAAACTTGGGCGATTCGTAATAGAGCGAAAAATTGAGCGCATTGGGCGACTGTCCGGGCAGTTTTATCTTTTCTTGTTTGTTGCCCCGGTTGGCAATAATGGCTTGCGACCAGGTGTACGTATAATTACAATACACCCCGAAATACTTCCAAAAGCGCGGTAAACGATAAAATTGATGGTTAAAATTAAATTCCGCACCCATTACATCGGCCTTTAAGCCATTTTGCGCGGTAGTTACAAAATACCATCCCGGCCGACTAATGTCTTCCACGCGTATCCGTTGTTCAAAATAGTAAATGAAATCGTCAATACGCTTATAAAACACGCCGGCTGAAAGCACCCCACCCCGTGGCAAGTATTTTTCCCAAAGCAAATCGACATTTACGGCACGGGCAAACTTCAAATCGGGATTTCCCTGGGTAATTTCACGCGAATCAAGTTCCGTTTGGCGGTAGGGCAAAATATCCTCAAAGTTGGGCCGCGAGTATGTCCAGGTGAGTGCAGCCCGGTAGTTGGTTTGTTCGTCAGGACTGTATTTCAGGTGAAACTGGGGCAACCAAAAGGCATATTGCTGCTTGGTACGCAAGGTATCGGCCCCTAAAAAGAAGTCCGAAAACGGTGAAAAACGCAAGTCATACCCCGTGTAATCAATTCGGGTGTGCTCATACCGCAAACCGCTCAACAGCATCCAATCGCGCCAACGGTGGGTGATCATCCCATATCCGGCATAAATCGCCTCATCGGCAGAAAAATCTTCGGCAAAAGACTCTGTTTTGGTATCACTTTCCTGCAATTTGAAGTTTTGGGCGTAAAAATTGAAGAAATCTTTCGACTGTTCCGGATTGGGGGTTGGCCCGAGTTCATACCCTCTGTTCAAAAAGTTTTGGTCGTTAAAACCATCGTACACGGTAGAAAGGCTGAGCGCTGGCCCCACCGAATTGTAAATCTGGCGGATGCTGTCGAATGGGGTGTTTACCGCAAAAATCTGGAAGTATTTATGGTACACCTTGCCTTCACTTTCGCGGTATTTGTGCTTTAAACGGGCTTTTGCCCCAATTTTGACTTCGCCTCGGTGGTGGTCGGAAAGCAGGTAGTTGCGACTCAGGTTGAAGCGGGCGGTGCGGTTCCAGTCGTTGGTACGCACCGTTTGCTGCAAGAGTTTGTCAAACTTAAAATTCGTATAATTGAATACTTTTAAGGAATCCTGCTTGCGTGGATACCCCACCCTGGGCCAATTTGGCTCCGAAAGGTCAATATTAAGGTTAATCAATTTGGCTTGAAACGTAACGTCTACGCGATCGGGTACATCTTCGCGCGCATTGGAAAGACTGACCATATAATCCAGCGTAATACGCTGATTGTCAAACTGATGCGTCCCTTGTAAATTTCCACTGGTGATCGTTTGAATTTTAAGACGATCCCGTGCATCGCGGTCGATGGATGCTTCGCGGGAGGAGGTTTCACTGGTTAAGAAACCTGCGCCTATATTATAACGTACCCTGCGCCGCACTTCCTGGTCGTCGAGGCGGTTGTAAAGCAGGTTGAGTGCCAGTTTGTGGTTGCGGTTAAATTTATAATCCCAGGCACCACTCAGGCCGGTGCGCTGGCGGGTCACATCGTAATGCCGCAATTGTACATCGTCGTAGTGGAGGCGCAAGGAGGTATCGCCCGAAAACTTGGATTCGTTAAAGTTAAACTCCATATTGTGGGCATACCGACGGTCGCGCGAAAACGAAGCATTGGCATAAAAACCAAATTTACCGCCTTTACCAGAGCGTTGTCCAAAAGCAAATTGGGCATTGTATTGGGGTTTTTCGCTCAGTCGGTTGTAACCACTGGCCAAAGCAGCCCGAATTTCCGGAATGGTATCTTTAGCGGTACGCGTAACCAAGTTGACAGCCCCACCGATGGCATCGCCGTCCTGATCGGGCGTGAGGGCTTTGGATATTTCGATGGACGCGAGTTGATCGATGGGAACTACATCCAGTGCCACATAGCGTACATCCCCTTCCGGAGCGGGAATTTGTTCGCCATTGATGTTAAAATTCGACAATTCAGGTGGTGTTCCGCGCAATTGCACATACCGCGCTTCGCCTTGGTCGCGTTGCAAGGTGATCCCAGGTAAACGTCCGATGGATTCGGCAGCGTTGAGGTCGGGAAATTTTATCATTTGCTCGATGGCCACGATGTTTTTGATGCCCGATGCGGTGCGTTGGTCTTTTTGGGCACGGAATTGACCTTGAAGTTGTCCTTCCACCAGCGCATTTTTCAGCATCAAACTGCTGGAACGCAAGTAAATTACCTTGAGCAAAGCATCCTCCTTACCGAATGCGAACGGAATCGTATCTGATTGATAACCAATATAACTGGCTATGAGAAAGCCTTTTGAAACAGCTATTTGATTGAGTTGAAATGCCCCGTGGTCGTCGGAGACCATCCCGTTGCTGGTTCCCAATACCTGAATGGTTGCTCCAATCAGTGCTTGGCGGGTTTCGGTATCCTGGATTTTACCAAAAATAGAGCGGTTATTTTGGCCCTGAACCTGGGTGGCCCAAAAAACCGCAACTACCAATAGGCAATACCGACTCAATGTATTTACAGTCATATTTTTATAGGTTATACTTTTTTTGCATAGAACTTGCACAAAAGCCCTTTTTTTAAATAAAAATACCGCCCTGTTTATTGGTCAAAACTTTTCAAGGGAAAAGCGGACAAACAGACAGGGCGGAAGACAGACTTATTCCGGTGGGAAATTTATTTCAGGACCACTTTGGCAACACCCAGTTCGAGGGCGGTACGCAGTTCGAGGTAATGCAGACCAGCTGGCAAACCATCGACGGACAAATTCGTACGCGCATCTTGGAGGTTAGAAAAATTCCATTGACGCAACGAACGGCCGTTGGCATCCAACAAGCGAATTGCGGCATCTTGTCCCTGAAAAGGTGCTGTATTCAGGGCAATATTGCCCGAATGCACCGGATTGGGCGCAACCGTTAGTGTTTTCACCACGGTCAATTGCTTGGTTGAAGTGCTTAATCGGTAGTAAATGAACAACTTAGGAATACGCTCCGGGTGGTTCAAGCCGTCACCGCCATCATCTGGATCTTCCACATTTTCGAAAGATTCCATGTCGCGGGCGTTGTCAAGGGTGCTTGCACCTTGGTCTTGGCCAGACAAACTGAATGCCAAGGCGTTACCGGCTTTCCATCCAGCGCGGTTCACCACTTCTTGCACCAAATCTTTGATATCCGGGGTGCGGTGTTGCGTCCAAATTTCCCAATTTTCAGTCACATTCCAAAACACAGAAGCTGTGGTGGTTGGACGTGCTGTAATAAGGTCAACATCGTTATAGGTAACTGCACTGTCGGCTGCTTCAGCACGAATGGTAATCAACGCAGGATCGCCTTCATCTTCATGGGCAAACAGTTGAATATAAGCTGAATCAATGATGGCACCTTTTGGCACGTTTACATTTCTAAAACGCAAGCCCGTAATGGCTACATTGAATTCGTCCCCTTCCCAACCAGCATCGAGGTCATCGTCGTACAACTTATCCATTGCGTTATTCAGTTGTTCAGCATCATCGGTGGAAACGGGCACGGTACCATCCAATGCAGTTTGTTTGATGCGGGTAGTATCCAGCAATTGTGCAGAAACCAGCATTGGGCAAAGAAAAATACCCAGGAAAAGAACATGTTTAATTGTCTTCATACAGTAAAAGTTAAATGAAGACAAAGTTACGGCACCTAATTTGGTTGGATTTTAAGTGGAGGTTAAGTTTACGCATAATGGCCTATTGGCGTAATTTTTTACACAAAACAGACAACTTTCATATTACTAAAAAACAATGGCCTTTGTTCCCAGAACAAAGGCCAATAATAAATCATTGAATACCAAACTATTGTGCCATAATAT
>CAIVGO010000335.1 GCA_903905445.1 uncultured Bacteroidota bacterium | reverse complement strand
GCAATTTGCCTAATAAAAATAGGCAGGAACAACAAAGTGTCCCTGCCTAAAGTGCATAGTCAACTAAGGACTTGCTTGAGGAGCAAAATTACAAAAATCTTTGGAAATAATTTGGTTGTGCACACAGCACCTCCGTGGAACTTTTTTTCCCGAAATACGGTCCTTTCTACCGATTCATCTAAAATACGGGTTAGAGCAGGGAATCATTTATCGTTTTTGTCGGTTCTTGAAGAACAATGCCGATTTTTGTACCGGTTTTTCCTTTAATCCTTGCTATGCTATGAAAACAACCTGCTCTGTCCCATGCGTCTATTTTACTTGCTTGCCTGTTTTGTTTTATTTCATGTTCACCTACCTGCACAAAATCGGCAGGAAAACCAGGCGCAATTTCAGGTCCACATCTCCAAGGCAACGAAACCTGTCCAAATAGATGGCGTTTTGGATGATGCCGCCTGGCAAATCGCCGAACCCGCCCAAAATTTCTGGATAAAATGGCCGCGCGACAATGAACACGCCGCCACCCGAACGGAAATGCGGCTCACCTATGATGCCCATTTTCTGTACATCGCCGCAAGTTGTTTTGATAGTACGCGGCAATACATCATTCAAAATCTTAAACGCGACGTGGGATATTGGGATTCCGATGGCATTGCGGTGGTGCTCGACCCGGCCAATAAGGCGACCAATGGCTATTTTTTTGGCCTCACCCCGGCGGGCGCACAAACGGAAGGACTGCTTTCAACGGGCGGGGAGGATAATTTTACCTGGGACAATCGTTGGTACGCTGAGGTAAAGCATACGGACGAAGGTTGGACGGCCGAATTTGCCATTCCGTTTCAAATTATCCGGTTTGGCGACGGGGCGGTTAGTTGGGGCATCAATTTTATTCGAAACGATGCCTCCAATGGCCAATGGCATACCTGGACGAAAATGCCGCTCCAGTTTGAGGGAACGGACCTTGGGTTTACGGGCCAACTGATCTGGGACGCCCCGCCGAAAAGAGAAAAAGGCAATTATAACTTTTCTCCCTATGTTTCGACGGCAGTATCGCGCGATTTGGAAGCCAAGGAAGATTATAAGGTGAAGCCGGGTTTGGGGATGGATGCCAAAATAGGGATTGGTACCGCGCTGAACCTCGATTTAACGATCAACCCTGATTTTTCTCAAATAGAAATTGACGAACAGGTGGTCAATCTGACCCGTTTTGATGTGCAATTGCCCGAAAAACGCACCTTTTTCCTCGAAAGCGCCGATTTGTTTGGCAATTTCGGGATCGGCCCGATTCGTCCGTTTTTTTCCCGGCGGATTGGTTTGGACCCTGAAGGGCGGCAAATTCCGATTCTGGGCGGGGTTAGGTTAACCGGAAATATCAATGCCAGCACCCGGATTGGGTTATTAAACATGCAAACGGCAGCGCGCAACGGCAATTTATCGCAAAATTTTTCGGCCCTTACCTTCAATCGGCGTGTATTAACCCGCAGCTCGATCAATGGCTATTTCCTGAACAAACAATCTTTTAAAGGATCGGAGGTGCAAAAGGGGGAATTTGCACGAAATGCAGGTTTGGAATTCAGTTTTACTTCCAATGATGGCAAATGGAATTATTGGGCAACTACCCATGGATCCTTTAAACCAGACATCAAGGGTAAAAACTTCTGGGGCAACTCGGGCGTACAATACAACAGCCGCCGTTTCGACCTGTTGGTGGACTTCTTGCGCATGGGTGAAAATTATTACGCCGAGCAAGGATTTGAGGCTCGCATCGAAAACTATGATGTGATTTCGGACAGCACCGTTCGGATTGGGTATAATTTTATCTATTCGGAAGGTAATCTGCGTTTTATGCCCCAAAACCGCGATCAATCACGGCTAAACCTGACAGAATTGGGATTTACTAATTTTTCAGTGCGTAATCCCAATGGCAGTTTGAACGAACAATACAATGCCCTGGAGTACCGGATATTTTTCAAAAATACCCAAAGCATCATTTTTACCGTAGATCACACCGAGGCCCAGGTGCCGGTTTCTTTTAAATTTGATGATTCTGAATTGGAGGAATGCCCTGCTTTACCTGCCAGCCATTATCAATATAGCACCATGGCGCTGAGTTGGAGTACCGATACCCGCAAACAATTATTAATGGAAACCAACCTGCTCGCGGGCGGATTTTACAACGGGAACCAGGTGAGCGCTTCCATCGGATTGCGGTATCGCGTACAGCCCTGGGGGAATTTTGCCTTGCGCTTTCAGTACAACCTGCTGGATTTCCCAGACCCTTACTGCGATTTAGAATTTTTCAATATTACCCCCCGTATTGAAATTTTTATCAACCGAAACCTGAACTGGACCACTTTTGTACAGTACAATACCCAGGCGGATAACTTCAACATTAACAGTAGGTTACAATGGCGGTACCGACCCATGAGCGATTTGTACGTGGTGTTTACCGACAATTATGCTGTGAAAGTATGGGGCGCCAAAAACCGGGCTTTTGTGATCAAGTGGAATTATTGGTTGTAAGTTCCTGTTTTGTGCTTCGGCGCTTGAACTCCTACGCACAAAACAGGCTTGGTCATTTACGCTTAATCATTTGTTCTTAAGTTCCTGTTTTGTGCTTCGGCGCTTGAACTCCTACGCACAAAACAGGCTTGGTCATTTACGCTTAATCATTTGTTCTTAAGTTCCTGTTTTGTGCTTCGGCGATTGAACTCCTACGCACAAAACAGGCTTGGTCATTTACGCTTAATCATTTGTTCTTAAGTTCCTGTTTTGTGCTTCGGCGATTGAATATGACAAGATTGTGAAAGCTGGATGATGCATCCACGCTTACCTTTGCGGCATGACAAAGATGAATTATCCGACACCTGCTACGTTTACGCGTGCGACGAGTGCGCGCATGTTTGAAGAAGCCAAACAATATTTTCCCGGCGGCGTACACAGTCCCGTGCGTGCTTTCCGGAGTGTACAAGGTCCGCCTG
>CAIVGO010000334.1 GCA_903905445.1 uncultured Bacteroidota bacterium | reverse complement strand
CTGTAAATACAGCGCTTACGATGTTGGCATCACCAGGTGTGCCGGTCAAGTTAACTACATCCGAGTACAAGCAGAAATCACCGCTCAGATCAGAAGTAATCGCTGGGTTTGGATATTGGCAGGAATTGCCGATGCTCAAAGTTGTACCACGGTTATTCGTTACGCTGATGGTGTAACCCAAGGCGTCGATGTGGCGACCATCCAAGGTGAACATATTGCCACCGATGTTTACCAAAATAGTTCCAACCGTGATTGGAGTTGGTGCGGCTGGAGGCGCTGCGCTAAAGTTTGAGAACAAACCTGTCACGGCAGAAACCGTCCATACTTGTGTGCTTGGCGCATTTACCTTGATTTGTTCGCCGAATTGGCCGTTGGTCAGGGTAGTTGCGTTGTTCAGGCATACACATGGGTCGGAAATCGTAGTGTTGCAATTGAAAGTAGCGATTGCAACGTTGCCCGTCATTACGCGGGTACAGCCACCCAAGGTGCTGGTAGCGATTACCGTATAGGTACCTGCTGGCAGGATATTGCCAAATGTAATGGCAGCACCCGTACCCGCAACTGGAGCACCAACATTCACGTTATTTATTTGCAATTGGTAGTTCACAGAAACTTGAGATCCGCTCAAGCCAACTGGAACACCTATATTATCGGTTGTACAAACAGCACCGCCGCCTGTTACAGCAAATTGCGTTGGAAGCGGATTCACCGTAATCGTGAAGGTAAACGGTGAACCTAAGCAAGTGGTACCACCACCTGTAATACTTGGCGTCACTGTAATGGATGCAACTACAGGAACAGTCGTGTTATTTACGGCTACAAACGAAGCAATATTACCTGTGCCACTTGCTGCCAGACCAATGCTTGGCGTGTTGTTGGTCCAGTTAAATACTACGCCAGCAGGAGTGCCCGAGAAGTTCACCGCAGCCGTTGAAGCCGTAGCACAAAGCACTTGATTTGGAACAGATACCACTGTTGGAACCGGATTGGCAACAATCGTAATAGATGCTGTAGCCGTACAAGTATTTGCATCGGTAACAGTTACGGTGTAGGTACCCGCTGCAAGACCCGTGATATCCTGAGTAGTGGCGGTGTTCGACCATGAATAAGTGAAACCAGGTGTACCACCTGTTACACTCAAGTCAATTGCGCCTACACTTGTTCCCGTACAGGTATTGGTATTGGTATTGCTCAAATTAATCAATGGCGACTGAAGAATCGTCGCGCTGGTTGTTTTGGTGCAACCATTCGCATCTGTTACCGTAACGGTGTAAGTACCTGCACCAAGACCCGTAACATCCTGCGTTGTCACCCCATTCGTCCATTGATAAGAATAGGTTGTCACGCCACCACTTACCGTCAGGTCAATTGAACCATTATTCACCCCAGCACAAGCCGGGTTAAAGGTGCTGCTCAATACAAGTGGCGTTGGTTGGGTGATCGTCGCAGATGTGGTCTTAACACAACCATTGTTATCAGTCACTGTCACGGTGTAAGTACCCGCAGCAAGACCGGTCAAGTCTTGTGTGGTAGCGCCGTTTGTCCAGGCATATGTATAAGGTGCAACACCGCCGGTTACGGTCAGGTCAAGCGCACCTGTAGAAGCGCCATTACAAAATACATTTATTTGGCTTGCAAAACCTAGTACTACCAAGGCAGGCTGCGTAATAGTTGCAGAGGTTGTTTTGACACAACCGTTGTTATCTGTTACCGTTACGGTGTATGTTCCGGCAGGCAGGTTACTCAAGTCTTGCGTAGTCGCGCCACCAGTCCAGGCGTAAGTATAAGGGGTAACACCGCCGCTTACGGTCAGGTCGATAGAACCTGTAGAAGCGCCGTTACACAACACATTTACCTGGGTAGTAGACAACACCACCAGACTTGGCTCTGTAATCGTAGCAGAAGTCGTTTTGGTACAACCGTTGAAATCCGTTACCGTCACTACATAAATTGCAGCCCCAAGGCCGGTTGCGTCTTGTGAATTCAGACCGTTTGACCAGGCGTAGGAGTACGGAGCAACACCACCGCTCACCGTAAGGTCAATAGAACCCGTGAAATCACCATTGCACAGCACATTTACTTGTGTGGTGCTCAATGCGATAACAGTTGCTTCGGTGATCGTTGCAGAAGTGGTTTTAGTACATCCATTACCATCTGTCACGGTTACCGTGTATGTTGCAGGAGCAAGACCAGTCAAGGTTGGTATCATATCACCATTTGACCAGGAGAAGGAATAGGGATCAACACCACCACTTACTGTCACGGTGATAGAACCTGTAGAAGCACCGTTACAAAGTACGTTTACTTGCGTGGTATTTAAGACAACTAAACTTGGCTGCGTAATGGTCGCAGAGGTTGTTTTCACACAACCGTTGTTGTCCGTTACTGTAACTGTGTAGGTACCGGCAACCAAACTATTCAAGTCCTGTGTGGTAGCACCGCCGGTCCAGGCATAAGTATAAGGTGAAACGCCGCCGTTCACCGTCAGGTCAATCGAGCCGGTGGAAGCACCATTACAAAGCACATTTACCTGCGTAGTATTTAATACCACCAAGGCTGGCTCGGTGATGGTTGCAGAGGTTGTTTTAACACAACCGTTGAGATCAGTCACCGTCACCGTGTATGTTGCAGCAGCAATGCCGGTCAAGTCTTGTGACGTAACACCGTTTGTCCAAGCGTAGGTGTAAGGCGCAACACCGCCGCTTACCGTCAGGTCAATAGAACCCGTAGAAGCGCCATTGCACAGTACATTTACTTGCGTGGTGCTCAATGCAACGGTTGAAGCTTCTGTGATCGTTGCAGAGGTCGTTTTCACACAACCGTTGAGATCCGTTACCGTAACCGTGTAAGTTCCAACGGCAATTCCAGTCAAATCTTGCGTTGTGGCACCGTTTGTCCAAGCGTAGGTATAAGGTGAAATACCGCCGCTCACCGTCAGATCGATAGAACCCGTAGAAGCACCGTTACAAAGCACATTTACCTGTGTGGTACTTAACACCACCAAGGTTGGCTGCGTGATGGTCGCAGACGTTGTTTTTACACAACCGTTGTTATCCGTTACTGTAACCGTGTAAGTGCCGACAGCCAGGCTGTTCAAGTCCTGCGTCGTAGCACCGCCAGTCCAGGCGAATGTATAAGGTGAAACACCGCCGTTCACGGTCAGGTCGATAGAACCCGTAGAAGCGCCGTTACAAAGTACGTTTACATGCGTGGTATTTAAGACAACTAAACTTGGCTGCGTAATGGTTGCAGAAGTCGTTTTCACACAACCGTTGAGATCCGTAACTGTTACCGTGTAAGTACCTGCTGCTAAACTGTTCAAGTCTTGTGTGGTAGCACCGCCGGTCCAGGCATAAGTATAAGGTGAAACACCGCCGCTCACCGTCAGGTCAATAGAACCAGTAGAAGCACCGTTGCACAGCACATTCACCTGGGTAGTGCCCAACACCACCAAAGATGCCTCGGTGATGGTTGCAGACGTTGTTTTGGTACAACCGTTGCTATCCGTTACGGTAACCATGTATGTTCCAGCAGCAATTCCAGTCAAATCTTGTGTTGTGGCACCATTTGTCCATTCGTAGGTATAAGGGGTAACACCGCCATTTACTGTAAGGTCAATTGATCCGGTTGAAGCGCCATTACAAAGCACATTCACTTGTGTGGTGCCCAACACTACCAGGGCTGGTTGTGTAATGGTTGCAGATGTTGTTTTTACACAACCGTTGTTATCGGTCACCGTTACGGTGTAAGTTCCAACGGCCAAACTATTTATATCTTGCGTCGTAGCGCCGCCTGTCCAGGCATAAGTGTATGGAGAAACACCACCATTCACGGTCAGGTCGATAGAACCCGTAGAAGCGCCGTTACAAAGTACATTTACGTGTGTGGTACCCAACACCACCAAGGCTGGCTGTGTCACCGCAATGGTTGCGGTACCCGTCAGGCTATTAGCATCTGTTACGGTAACAGTGTACGTTCCGGCAGTTAATCCAGGGATATTATAAGTGCCACCAGAAACCGCAATTTCAGTACCGGCAGGGTCGCCGCTGGATGGACCAGACCAACTTACGTTGTAAGGAGGGGTGCTTTCTGTAGCCGTTACTAAAATACTGCCATTTGAGTCTCCATTACAAGAAATATTGGTGGGCGTTAAGTTCACCACTGGACCACAAGGGCCGACAGTAATCACGGCCGAACCATTCATCGTTACCGTGCAACCGCCCACACCCGTTGCAACAACGGTGTAAGTTCCTACTGCAAGTTGAAGTGGGAAACTCAAGGCGGAACCTGTTCCAGCCAATGGGCTGCCCACATTGGAAGCACCTAATAACAATTGATAATTCACGCCTACCTGCGAACCGCTCAAATTGATCGGGGAACCAGCGCCGGTTGGGCACGTCGGTCCACCGCCTGTTACATTAAATGCAGAAGGAGGAGGATTTACCGTAACGGTGAAGGAACAGGTAGCATTGGGCGATACCCCATTTGCCGCAGTCACATCTACCGTAGAAGCGCCACTTGGGAAGGCATACGGGAAGGTAATGGTGGTTGCACCAATTTTGTAAGTAGTTGTTGGCGTCGGGCAACCTGTGGTGGTGGCTGCATAGGTTTGCGTAGAGGTGCAGTTTGCATTATTGGGGTTAACCGTCACATTCGCCGGGCAGGTTACCGTTGGTGGAATGTTTATGTTCGTAACCGTTGGATTTGCGCTACCACTTACACCCGGATCGTCCGAAAGTACGGTGCTAAAGTTAGAACCTGATACGGTTGCCTGGTTGGATACACTGCAAACACCCGTCGGAAATGGTGCATCAATCGTTGCCCGGAATCGAACTCTAAAGGTAGAATTGGCAGGGATGGTAACCGGGCCGGTCGTAACCGTTTCGCCCGACATCATTGCTTCCGCGTTATTTTGACCTTTTACCGTTGGTGTATTGGTAACGGGTGCTGCTGACTTTTTAATTTCGTCAACAGGAATATCTGTTTGAGGAGCGTTACCTGGATCGGCAACTGCTACCTCGACTACCGGATCATTGCCCGTCAGTGGCGTTGGGTTGGTTGGCAACAGACAAGTTGAACCAAATGTAAAGGTGCCGGTACCGCTTTGAGAAATAGTCGCAGTTGGCGATAAAGGACTGTTGGTATTGGCATTCCAGTTGAGCGCAGCCGTTGCACCGCCGCCTTGAACCAATAACTGGTGCGAGGGAGTAGCAGCACGGTATTGCGCGTGGCCGATCGCACCCACTGCCGGGTTGACCGTATTATTGGCAATATTGGCGCAGGTTTTATTGGTGAACGTACTGCTCGAAGCGCCCGCAATGGCCTGGATGCAATAAAAGCCCGCAACGCCCACAGAAATGGTATTGTTCAAAATATTCGCATCCAAACGACCTGTACCGCCATTGGATCCGCAAATAAGTCCGTAGTCGTCTGCGCCGACAGCAACGTTATTCTGAATGAGCACTTTACCTACCGAGTTGGCTGTAGCTAATACGCGAATCGGAATACCCGAACCGCTTGTTGTGGTCACATTTGGATTGTTCTGAATACGCCCCTGGAAGGTGGAAGATCCCTGGCCTTGAATGTTAACCGCATTGATGCCCCGACTTTTGATCAAAGGATTACCGATGATGTTAAAATCCATGTTGGCGGTACCGGCAGTTACCAAATCAATAGCAGCTGCCAGGTTCGTTGGCCCCGCATCAAAAGTCGAGCCTGTAATATCTACGCTGGCCACCGCTGTGTTGTCGCTGATCACCTGAAGGCCGTTGGTTTTCGGCATGGTAAATGTCGAGTTAACAACGTCCAAGGTTAAGTTGGAAGAACCCAAGTTGTCAATTTCCAAACCGTCGGCACCTAAAGTACTGGACTGGTTGTCGCCAAACGTAGAACTGGTTACTGTAAGGACCAGCGTTTTATTCGTATTATAAATAACGGCAGCGCGCTCGCTCGGTTTTGTTAAGGAGGAACTAGTAATCGCAGAAGTACCGTCCACATTCACACCGTACAAGCAACTTTCTTCTGTATCGGCGCCGGAACTGGCCACGCCGCAGTTAATGAGGGTACTGCCAATCAAACTAAATCCGGTTACGGTAGACAAGTTGATACCTTGTTCCGTCGTGCCGTTGATGTCTACGTTGTTTAAAACAGCCGTTGTTACGGTACCCAAGTGAATAGCCGCGTTACACAACGTATTGTTCGCAGCATTACAAGTACCTGCATCAACGGTATTGGCGTTGGTGAAGGTCATATTCTTAAGGGTGATATTCGTCGCATTTTGAATATCCACCCCGCGGTTGGTAATATTTGAAATGGTACCACCGGAGCCGTCGGTTGTGCCGGTACCGGCTACCTGAAAACTACCTGTTGTACCGGAAATCAACATACCCGTTCCTGCACTTGCCGCCGAAACACTTCTCAAAATCACGTCCATTGCGCCGCCGGTGGTCAAATTAATGGCCTGACCTGCAGTATGCGCAATCGACATATCGCGAATCTGCAACGATGCAGTACCCGTACCAGTCAGGGCAACGCCGCCAAGGGTATTATTGATATTAAAACCGTGCAGTTTATTGTTCTGGCCTAAGGTCAGGTTCGTAGCCGTATGCGCCAATACTGGATTGATACCACCTGTTGCAGGCAGTGCATTGCTAAAAGTAGGAACCGTGATGCCGGCGATGCTTGCAATAGAAGACGAAGCGCCTGCACCAATTACATATTGGTTGTTCAGCAGGGTAAGCGGACCAGCATAGTTGGTTGCCGTGTTGCGGTACAGGAAAATGATATCGCCTGCATCATCCGCAGCGCCGGCATTGAAATTGGCCATCGAATTGAACGGGGTGCCGAGGCGACCATCGCCGTTCACGCCCGCGTTATTATCTACGAACCAGATCATTCTGGATACGTTGATGGTAACCGTACCCACGCTTGCAAACAAACCGTCGGTAGCCGTATAAGTAAACGTCGTCGTACCTTCAAAACCTGCATTCGGTTTGAAGGTAAACGTACCATCAGGATTCATTACAACCAGACCTTGTGTACCAGCCTGATTAACGGCCGTAGCCTGAATAACATCGCCGTCAAGATCAAGGTCATTGCCTAATACAGCGCCCGCCGGCGTATTGACATTGAGTCCTACGTTGCCTATACAATTATAGGTGTCAGCATACAAGATGGGCGATCTTTTAAGCGAACCTGCTACCAAGGTTGTATTGGCATCGATCTGATCGGTCATGCTCAGCGCTGTTGCATCCATAGCACCGCTGTTGGTGATCGTAATGGTATAGGTTAATTCATCGCCTGGACTGGCACCTGACACTCCTATATCATTTGAGATGAAGAACTCTTTGGTCACCGCAATAATCGGTGCCATACCAACAGGAGGACGATCAGCCAAGCGCGTAATTTCAACCGCATCTTTTAAAGGCAGGTCGAGATGGCCATACAACAATCCCCAATCGGCTGCAACGCGGATATAAGAAGATTGTGGCGAAATAGACTCCGTTGCAGGTTTAACAGGAGTCAGTGGCGTCGGATTGTTTTCCGGTACGCCAAACCAGGACAACATTGCACTAAAAACAGAATACGTAAAGAGTAGTTTCATAACAACTTATCGGTGTGAGGTACGACAACGAAAAGACCGGAAATTCGGCCAGAATTTGGTTTGAAAATCAAGCAATAAAATCCAATCACGGAAACACAAAGGTTTCGTGCTGGAAATGAAGTGTCTATTGAACAATAAAATATGGAAAGCACCCATAATAATGCGTAGGTGCATGGCGGGCGATTGCCGCAGTGTGAGAGACTTTCCATGAGATTAAAAACTAAAATTACCCTCAAAGGTAGGCAGGCAAATTGTTGATACCAAACCTATGATGCACTTTTATTTACATTAAATCTGTTTTTTTTTAAATCTTTTAAAATGAGTGCGTTCGTGCCTTGCGACAACAATGTTAGGTTTCTATATCCAAAAAATACATTTTATTTTACACAAAGCAGATACACAAAAGAATGTAAGTCTTACATTTGCCTTGCATAAAGTACAATTTCTATATGCAGTACCTCAACTGCCCCCTCTAAGTGTCTGTTTATCAGGCCCTTTAATCGATTGAACAACCTAATATACATGAAAAGAAGAACTTTTGTACGCAATGCGGCCGTTGGCGCACTGGGAATTAGCGTTCAGCCTTCCTTTGCTTACGGTGCTGGAAATACCAAGACCCATATCTGGGATTGGATGCAACATCTAAAAGATTTAGCCCAAACCAAACGGCGTACACAAGCGCAACATGACTCAGCGTCTTTCCTTGCACTTGTTGAAAATCTAAATCAATATTTTTCTGCGCGGGGTTATGCTCCCGTTGCGGGCGCGGGCTTCTTTTTTACCGGTACGGTTGAAAATACCTGTTTTTTCCCATTACAATTGCGGAATGCACGTGCTGGTGCGACCGATTTATTGGTGCCGATGCTCGCTTTAAATGCAGCAGGTAAATGGCACCATGCACTTACCCTGACCGGTTACCAATTAGAAGCATTGCACCATGCCGCGCAAAAGATAGATACCCAATCACTAAACATTGCAGATTATTTGCTTCCTGTTTCCAGGCAAGTATCCAATCAGCATACTAGCCCTTATTTTAATACCAAAATGGGCACTTTATGCATTGAAACACGCCTGGTAGGAAGTCAAAGTAAAACCAAAATCACTGTTTCTGCTGGCAATGAAATCGTGTTATCTGACACTTTTATTTCCAAGCATTGCCTTACCAGTTCACCCAAGCTTACACCACTGAATAAAATCTGAACACCATGGCAGAACCTTTTATATCCGAAATCAGACTGATGAGTTTTGGCTTTGCTCCCAATGGATGGGCGCTGTGTAATGGTCAGTTGCTTCCAATTAATCAAAATCAGGCGCTGTTTTCTCTGTTGGGGACGACTTATGGCGGCAATGGACAAGTTAATTTTGCCCTGCCTGATTTTAGAGGACGTACGCCCATAAGTGAAGGGAATGGTTATACCCTTGGCGAGCGCGGAGGTGAGCAAGCCCACACGCTAACAATCAATGAAATCCCGGCACATACGCATGTTTTAAAAGCCATCGCGCCGAGTAACAACGCCACAAATACGAACATTACCAGCAATAATTTCCTGTCCAATTCGGCACCTGCAGAAATGTACAGCAGCAGCCCAACCGGTTTTTCAGCAGCCAATGCAGCTTCCCTTGCTCCGGTAGGAGGCTCTCAGGCACACCTGAATATGCAGCCGTTTTTGGTCATCAATTTTTGCATCGCCTTACAAGGCATTTTTCCAAGTCAAAACTAATTCAAACATCAAATTTTTATACTATGTCAATACCCTATGTAGGTGAAATTCGAATGTTTGCCGGCAACTTTGCCCCCTCTGGATGGTTTTTTTGTGAGGGACAATTATTGCCCATTTCAGAATATGAAACGCTTTTTAATTTGATCGGCACGACCTACGGGGGTGATGGACAAGAGACCTTTGGGCTGCCTGATTTGCGCGGACGATTGCCGATTCATCAAGGAAATGGATTTGTTATAGGAGAAACCGGCGGCGTGGAAGAAGTTACCCTTACCGCCAATCAAATACCCAACCATACCCACGTGCTGGCGGTTGCAAACAATACCGCAAATTCCCCTAATCCTGCAAATAATGTTTTGGCATTGTCTTCGCAAGTAGATGCATTTTTTGGAGATATCCCCTCTGTGAATATGAATGCAAGTGCTGTTTCGACGGAGGGCGGAAGTCAGCCGCACAACAATTTTCAGCCATACTTATGTGTGAATTTTATCATTTCACTGTTCGGAATATTCCCTTCACCCAACTAATTACTGAACAACATGGCAGATCCATTTGTAGCTGAAATAAGAATATTCCCTTTCAACTTTGCGCCAAACGGCTGGGCATTTTGTAGTGGCCAAATTTTACCACTTTCGCAAAATACGGCGCTTTTTTCCTTATTAGGAACCACATACGGCGGCAACGGTCAAAGCAACTTTGCGCTTCCAAATTTAGATGGAAGAGCGCCCATGCACCCCGGACAAGGCCCCGGCTTGTCGCTCCATGATCTGGGTGAAGAGGGCGGCTCCGAAACCGTTTCCTTATTGATTACTGAAATACCCGCTCACACCCATACGCTTAAAGCCGCAACGGACCCAGGCGATACCAATATCCCTAATGGCAATGCCTTATCGCGTTCATCGGGTGCTGCGATTTATAATGCGGCTACTACCCCCGTTGTTGCGATGGGTATTAATGCACTTAGCGTAGCAGGTAACGACCAACCGCATAATAACATGCAGCCCTATTTAACCGTGAATTTTTGCATCGCTTTACAAGGTATTTTCCCACCAAGATCCTAATTTGCATCTAAAGGGCATGGCGGCAGGTACAGCATATCAGGATCAAATTCGTTTTCGGCCGATTCAGGCGGAGGATGAAGGCTTGCTCCGTAAAATTTATGCCAGTACAAGAATGGAGGAACTTGCTCAAGTAGACTGGCCGCAGGAACAGAAGGATGCTTTTTTGAACCAACAGTTTCTGGCACAGCATGACTACTACCTTAAAGTGTATCCAGATGCCTTTTACTGGATCATCATACTGGGCGAACAGGCTGTTGGGAGGTTGTATTTGCACCACGGCGACACCTCCCACCGTATCATTGATATTGCGCTCTTGCCCGAGTTTCGCAACCAAGGGATAGGTGCCTTTATTTTGCAACGGATTATAAAAGAAGCTTTTGCCGAAGGTAAATCCGTGAGCATTCATGTAGAGCACTTTAACCCAGCACTTCATTTGTACGAACGAATTGGATTCAAACACATTGACACGTTTAACAGCGTGTATTATTTAATGGAATGCACGCCTGAAACTTATCAACAACCTGCTTAATTATTCTGAGACTCAACCATGCTGGATACCCTTTCTATTGCCGATTTCGAGCCTTATTTGGAAACAGAATTTGCCATTCGTTTTACCCAGGATGTAACGCTCCCTTCCAAATTGATAGAAGCCAGGATATTGAATACTTTTTCTGATCTTGAGCGCAAACCATTTTCATTGATTTTCCGCACCCAGCAGAAAGATCAATATTATAACCAGGCTGTTTTTGGGTTACAACACCCCGAAAAAGGTGAAATTCTGATGTTTATGGTGCCCCTTGGCTTAGATAGTGAGGGGATGCGTTATGAAGCCATTTTCTCTTAATGCGTGCGCTTACACCTGCACAAGCACTTTTACACACTTTATCCAGCCAACTTTTAGCGGAAGCAGACGACTTCTTAGCGGCTTACCATACCTGTGCGGCCTTGCATACATTGTTACTGGAATGTACCGGATTATCGGCGCAAGATTCCGTTCAGATGGCCGCATTAAATTTACCTTCGGGAAAAGCCCTGGCACCTTTCTTTGCGGCAGCTTGTATTCAAGATCCATTGCGGACTAAAAAGTTTGCTCGAGGAGTATTTGAATCAGTACGTGCAGCCAAAAAAAGATTCCCGGGAGCACGGTTGCATTTGTTGTACGCAGGCACCGGTCCGTTTGCAATGCTGATTTTGCCACTTTGCACGGTGTTTTCTCCTGCAGAAATTGGCTTTACGCTCCTGGAAGTTCATCCGGAAAGTGCACGGCATTTGCAAAAAGTTATTGATGTTTTTGGAATGCAGGATTTTGTCCATTCCATCGTGGAAACCGACGCGACTACTTACCAGGCCTCCCAACCATTTCACATTTTACTGATTGAAACCATGCAGGCGGCATTGGCTTCGGAACCGCAATTGGCGATCACCCAGCATTTAGTTCCTCAACTTGCCCCGGGTGGGATATTAATTCCGCAAGCCATTACCATTCAGGCTGGACTATTGAATCCTGGAAAAGAAGATGCCTATTTGTTGGGTTTGACCACAGTGCGCGATTCATATGTGGGATTAAATCCTGTTTTTCAACTCGATTTAAATACAGCGTTGCAGCAAACTGCAATTACCACCAAAGTACCCGTTCCTTGGTCTCTGCGCAAGGATTACCCACAACTGATGTTATTTACCAATTTAAAAATTACGGATTCAATTCAGTTGGATTTTTGGGAAAGTGGCTTGACGATTCCGCAGCGGTTATCAGATCTTACCTTCGAGAAAGACATAGATTATGAAGTTTATCTACAATACAAACAGGGTGAAAACCCCAAATTTTATACTTCAAAAACAGTATTTTAATTTAACAAATTTTTATTATATAAAAAGTATTGAAACGAAAAAGTTGCTATACATTTGCTGAATAGATATTTGTAGATGGGATGCACGTTATGTCGCTTTGAGTAGCCTCCGCTTTTAATACCATTTTTTCCCGTATCATTCTTTCGCCATGCTTGCGTGAAAACCAGGATGGAATTGTTTTTCTCTTGAATGCAACGTGTTGACTGCACGCTTGTTATATACTTCTATTTTTCTCACTTTTAACTATTTTATTATGTCTGAACCATTTTTGGGGGAGATCATGATTGCTGGTTTCAACTTTGCACCAAAAGGCTGGGCTTTATGCAACGGTCAATTGCTGCCGATACAGCAGAATGCAGCCCTGTTTGCCCTGTTAAGCACGATGTATGGCGGCGATGGCCGATCCACTTTTGCCTTGCCAGATTTACAGGGTCGTGCAGCGATGCACCACAACGATGTATTCCCGCAAGGGTTGAAAGGCGGTAGCGCGACCATTACGCTCGACACCACCCAACTTCCACAACACCAGCACAATATGATGGCGATTGTCGTGGATCCCAGCGTTAACACCAACAATCCGGCTGGCAGTTTATATACCAATTCCGCTCCTGCCGAGTTTTATTCCGCCACTTTAACTCCAACCCAAGCGAACCCTGCTACGGTTACCAAAACAGGTGCAAATCTGCCGCACAACAACCTTCAGCCTTCCCTGGTACTGAATTTTTGTATTGCGTTACAAGGTATTTTCCCTTCTCGAAGCTAGGCAAAAACCCATTTTTAACAACACAAATTGAATCAACATGAATCCATTTATTGGTCAAATTAGAATATTTGCCGGGAATTTTGCGCCGGATGGCTGGCTCTTCTGCGATGGAAGCCTATTGCCAATTGCGCAGTATGATGTCTTGTTTGCCTTACTTGGGACTACCTACGGGGGAGACGGCGCAAGTACCTTCGGGCTTCCAGATTTACGCGGCAGAACCCCCATACACCAAGGCTTTGGACCAGATGGCCAAAACTATGTAATCGGCGAACAACTCGGCGATGAAACCGAAACGCTGTTGCCAAACCATTTACCAGCACATACCCACACCCTAACTGCATCAAGTGCAATAGCAAACACACCAAACCCAGCCAATAATTATATAGCACAGTCTTCACAGGTAAATGCCTTTTTTGGGGATAACCCAAACGTTACCATGCAAAACAATGCCTTAACCCTTGTTGGTGGTTCGCAGCCGCATGAAAATAGAATGCCGTTCCTGACAACTTCCTTCATCATTGCGTATGAGGGCATTTTCCCACAACATCCATAAACAAACCATCCAAATTCTTATGGCAGATCCATTTTTAGGCGAAATCCGAATCGTCGGTTTCAATTTCCCACCAAGAGGCTGGGCCGTTTGTGAAGGCCAAACCCTCCCCATCAGCCAAAATACAGCCCTGTTTTCCCTTTTAGGCGTCATGTATGGTGGCGATGGAAGAGTTACTTTTGACCTTCCGGATTATCGCGGACGTATTCCTGTTTTTTACGGACCAGGAAAGGGCTTAACCAATTATGTTGAAGGTGAAACAGGGGGCGTAGAAACGGTTACACTCACAACGCAGGAAATGCCTGCACATTCGCATAATGTAATGGCGGTTGCCGATCCAGGCGATACGAATGTAATCACCGGCAACAGCATCGCTCGTTCATCCGGTGGCGCCATCTATTCCGGAGGCAACGGGAATGTTAGTTTCAATCAGGGCGTCATTGGTTTGACTGGCAATAATATGCCGCACGCCAATTTGCAGCCTTTTCTTTCGCTTAATTTTATCATTGCGATGCAGGGTGTTTTTCCACGACGCCCATGAGCATACGTTTACCAATCTGAAAAAGCAAAAGGGAGCCTGCTGTGTTGCGGGCTCCCTTCCATTTATATAAAACAAACAACATTTTAGCGCACAACCAGTTTTTTCACTCCAACGCCCTGGGCGCCTTCTACCCGCACTACATACATTCCGCTGGCAAATGCCCCCATAGCCAGTCGCAAACGATCAGCACCTGCTGGCAACAGACTTTCCAGCACCATGCGGCCTGAAATATCCAAAACGCTCACCCGCATGGCACTGCTTTCCAAATGATCCATATTGACCCAAACCTCGTCAGCGGCAGGATTGGGATATAAATCGAAGTGGAGTGGCCGCTTGGCTGCTTCCTGGGTGCTTACCAACATGGTATTGATGACAAACTTTGGTACCGCCAAATATCCACCCTCGCCGTCGCTTACGACAAACCGGAAACCATCGGGTCCGGCATTGGCACCAAAATCGTAAAACCGCAAAGCGCCATTGTTTACCTCTTCCTGGGTAAAATGATCGCCTGCTTTTAGGGTACCTACCCCAATTTTATCCAAAAGACCATATTTCGGTACGGTTACCAAGGTATAGGTCAATTGTGTTGCGCTGTTGTTGGCATCTTCGGTCAGCAACAAACTGGTTGGGATCGCCGCATTGGTACCAGGGGAAAGTTGTAACACATTGTTATTCACCAAATAAGGTGGTTGCAGGGTTGCACTTGCGCAAAATTCGAGGCTGAATGCCGTAAATCCGCCGCCGCCGCCAACAACATTATCCTTTACACGCAAGGTCCACAAACCCGTTGAATTTTGTCCGTTGAATACCGACAGCGGGTTTTGTGGGCGCATCGCATTGCCATTGTTGAAAGGTGGACAAGCAAAATTACCCAAAGCCGCATCATCCAAAGCAAAATCGAATGCGCCGTTGAAATTCGCACATTTATCAGCAAATAAAACCAATTCCGTGCCTGTTGGACTGATGAGTTTGACGTTTAAATCTTTCAAAAACTCGTGGTATCCTTTTAGTTTTTTTACGTTGATATCGGCAATGGTTCCGCCCGCATTGACCGAAATTTTGGATTCGATGGTGGGTGTGCTGCCTCCTGAGATGTTTTTAGGCATATCGTTGGCATCAAACGTGGAGCAGTTTTCCACATAGGTCGAGAAGAAAAACGGCTCACTCCAGGCCGCAACGCCACATTCGTTGCGTGGGCGTACGTGCCAATAATAGGCGTTCCCTTTTTCGAGCAAACTGGGTATTTTAAAGGTGTCGACTAAAACGCCCGATTTGAAACCAACCAACACATCAAAGGCCGGACTTTTGGATACTTCAACATCGTATGTTTCAGCATCCAGGGCTTTCGTCCAACGCACAATTTGCACCAAGCCGAGGTTGACCGCACCATCATTTGGCAATTGCAGCGACAGGGCAGAGAAGTCATTTCGAACCAGTTCGAAGCTGATCGGACGGATGATTGTATCGGTGCTCCCTTGCAAGATGGCGCGCACATTTACCGAGAAAATACCGTTTTCATTAACATTATTCAAATCGATGGTCAGGGTACTTTGTTCGCCCGGCTGTATGGTGTTTGCCGAAAAAGAAGCCGAGGCGCCAGCCGGCAGGTTGCCATCGAGGCTCAATTGGACCGGGGTATTGAAACCCAACACGCCCGCACTCAGAATATCGGCCGTAAATACGTTTGGTAGACAAATTTTGGCATAGTCTTTAGACAAACCAAAAGTAAAAGAAGGCTGGGTTGGGCTTACGATTTTGAAATTGGTATTAGAAATATCGTAAAACACATTATCCGCGGCATCGACGCGTATGCGTGCGCTATTCGTTTGGTTATCAGGCACCAATACGTATTGACTGCCATCGTTTTCCACACCCGAAGCGAGTACAATTGGATAGGTTTGACCGCCATCGGTGCTCAACCGGATGTTTACCACTTTGCAGTTTACAGGCGCTTTGTCGGTATTCGATACATCCCAGATTACATTCGCATATTCCCCTGATTTCCAGGAAATGGCAGCAGTATTTGGGCTTTGAACGGTAAATGGACCTGCACCTGCCCACGATTTGAAGGCAACATCGGCCCAACCGACACCGCCGCCACCCGTGCGGTTATCGCGTGCGGCAAGTCGGAAAGTAAGGTCACGGGTGTAGGTGGGCAGTTGTTCGGCTGCGCTGAATCCGTTTGCCAGTACGGTGCTTAAGCGCGGGAAATAACGGTTGGTAACGTTCACCGCTGGCCAAGTACGAAAGATAGCCGTATTGGCTTCCGGGCTACCCAGGGGCGTTTCCGGACCCGCATCTACTTCCTCCCAGTTGTACACCAAGGGGTCGCCATCCGGGTCGGTAGCATTACCTGTCAATTCAAACGGAGTAGAAATCGGGATAAAAAAGTTATCCTGGTAAGGCAGTGTAACTACTGGGGCATTGTTGGTGGTGGTTAAAAAAGTACCACAGGCCGTTCCGCCATTAAACGTATAGAAATTTTTAATCTCTTCAATAGAGCCTGCATGGTAATATAAATCGGAGTATCCCTGAATGTTATCAGGACCGCAAGACCCTGCATAGGACATGATGGTACTGCCACTGCCTGGCTCGAAAGCGGTGAAGCCAGCGCGCCCTCCCCCGCCGTTACAACGGTTCCATGAGTGCCCGCCACTCATTTGATGTCCGACTTCCTGGCCTACTACATTGAGGAAAAAATTGCCATAATTGCCCGCGCCATTTCCTGCCGAACAACCCCGGCCCTTTCCATCCGTACAAGTGATACCACCCGCCACCCCAATGGCTCCTCCGGTGATATAACGTGCATACACATGGCCCACATCATATGCCACTGCCCCAACGTATTG
>CAIVGO010000333.1 GCA_903905445.1 uncultured Bacteroidota bacterium | reverse complement strand
TTCCTGATCCCATTGCTTATGAACGTGGATCCGGCTCAAATGCAAAGTTCGATGCCACAAGGGCCTGGCGCGATTGATCCCGAACAGGCACAAGGGGATGCTTTGCGTATTTTCTCAGAATTGAGCAAACAAAACTGGCCCCTGATCGTGGGTTCCTTTATCATCTTCTTCCTGGGGGGCTATTTTATTTATGCTTCCATGTTTGCTGCAATTGGCTCTGCTATGGGCGACGATATGGGAGAGGGTCAATCGCTTACCCTTCCGGTAACGATTCCGATTATCCTGGCATTTTACATCACGGCTTTTGTCGGGGTGCGTAATCCCGACTCGGGTTTGATGGTATTTGCCTCGCTGTTTCCCTTGTTTTCGCCCATTGTGATGCCCTTCCGCATGGCATTCAACCCGCCGTGGTGGCAGGTAGGACTTTCGCTGGTGCTGGTGGTCGCTTCGGCTTACTTCTTTGTATGGCTTGCTGGCCGGATTTACCGGGTCGGAATCCTCCTTTACGGCAAAAAAGTAACGCTAAAGGAAATTGGCAAATGGATGTTTTATAATTAATTGCCTGACAGCGGCGGTTGCGATGGAAGTATACTTTAAACTTCCATCGCAATAAGGCTACTGTTTTACCAGTCGTTTTTCGGCGATTCCTTGCGGCGTGTGCACTCTTAGGGTGTACACGCCGTTTTGCATGGTTTGGGTATCGATCCGGGTCAGGTGTTGGGTAGGGGAAATACTGGAAATTTTTTGGCCCAGGGTATTGAGTACTTCAATGGTTTCCACCTCCAGATTGCCCGTGTAGAGTGCAGTTTGGTCGGTAGCAGGATTGGGGTACAACTGCAATTGCGCATCGAGGGCCGCTTGGTCATGGGTTTTTACTACCGGTTCTAAAACTTTAATCCAAACCGTATCCAACTGAAGTGGCACTGAAATTTCTTTAATGTTGCCGTTTGCGTCTATCCCTCTAATTCCAGTGATCGGAATAACCAAAGGCACTTTATTATCGCTACCCGATCGATCTGCAATATCAATGATGATGATATAATCGGAGCGCAAGGTCATTTTACCAATCAGGCCATAACCATTGGCGGCTATTTTATTTTTCCGCACCAGGCCCATGTCAATTTGCCTGCGACTGTAGATGTCTTTGGTAATGGGCAAAATATTGATCAGCGAACCAAAATAATCGCTGGAGTAAAAAATATCCGGATCATGCTTCACAAACTCCGGATACTGCATCGTAAAGGCCAATCCGTACAAGCCCAGGGCAGGCTGTACCGCCGTGCCAATTTCAATATTGGCTGTAATTTCCAATACACTCGGCGGCGCAACGGGATCAATTGTGATCGTATCCTGCTCAAATGTAACCCGCAACTTGGGCGCACTGGCCTTATACGGCACCGAAAGGGTATCCAGCGGCGCATAATGTTCCAAAATAATACCCGCGTCAAAATCATCCACCGAGCCATTGCCATCACAATCCACGTGTTTGTAATTGACCGCATTGATGTGCTCCTCCCAATTGGGGCCAAACTGCGGTTTCCAGAACGTGGAGGCATGGGGCCGTGGAATGCCATCCGTATAATAAGCCACGCCAATGTTCAGCAAATCGTACACATTGGCACTTTTATCGCCATTGGCATCACCAGGCATTACATAATCGGTTCCGTCTGGCAACTGTTCGGGATCCATGCTCGCTGCATCGGTTACCACAATTTTGGTGATCGACGAAACGGAATTTTCATTTTGCCAAACAGAAAGGTTGGTTCTGTAAATACCGGCCTTTGCATAAACATGGGTGATCGTATCCCATTGGGTAACGGTCACAAAGGGCGTGCCGTCGCCAAAATCTAATTGCTCAAAAGCATAATCACCTGAAGCCAGGTTGCGAAATTGCGCAGTATAACCGTTCGTAAAATCACCCTGGATAATTTCCACCTCCATGTCCGCTGTGCAAGTATTCGCAAACACCGTTGCACAGTCACCCGCCCACCAACTCACCAAACCCGCACCCATGGCTTCACACTCGCTGTCGTAACTTTGGCCATTGCAACCACAAACGGGCACATTCAGCGGCACACAAATGCTGCTTAGATCTGCCATAGCAGGTAGATAGCAATCGTTTGTTTCGGCAACCACCAAATCGACGCAAGCACTGGAAGCACAAAAAGTACCTTCCTGCACATTGCCTACTTCATAATTGACACATACTTTATAAGTACCGTATTCGGGTAAGGTGGTTTTAAAGTTTTGCGATTCGCTCAGCTTTTTAGTGCCTTTATTGGAATACCATTGTATGGAAGCAAGCGGAAGGGAAGTAGCATCGTCTGCTTCCAAAACACCCGTCATTTGTAAACCAACCGCCGTTACCTTGGGGGTGTAACCGCAATTGAGGTTGGGCAAATTGACCGATATGGTTTTACACAATTGATCAGAACAGCCGCTTGCATCGGAAACGGTCAGGCAAACCGCATAGTTGCCCGCTTTCGGAAAATGATGCTTGGGATCTTTTGTGGTGGCCGTTGTGCCATCCCCAAATTCCCAAAAATAAGTTTGTGTAACCGCACCACCTATAGATGCTGCATTAAAATCAACCTGAAAAACACCCGCATTATTGATCGCATGGGTAAATACCGCCGTGCAGGGCAACACCGAAGAAACACAAGTAAGACCCACGACCGGCAAATTGTCGGATACACACCCATTGGGCAATGCAACAGTTTCAGCCTTGAAGGAATAATATTGACCACCACTCAGGGTATCGGCCCCAACCACTGCCCGCAATACCGAACCGTCGTTGACATCCACCAGCGTTACCCCACAACCTGGATATACGGAAGTCACCTTTCCAACACGGTCGCATTGTGCTGAAAGCGATGGCCCTGCCAAAAGCAAAAACAGGAAAAGGAAGACGCGTACCTGAAGTAAGCCGGACTGCGGTAGAATGCGTAAAAAACTGCGCATGGGTCGTATTTTTGTTTGTTTTGATGCTCCATCACCCAATCAACCAAAGAATCTGTGCCAGACCCTTTTTTCCACGATACAAAGATTCAATTTTTTATTGACTACACTTTGTACAAATTGCTTAACTTGCCGGACGTTTTTTCTCATTGACATTGGTTTAATAAAATGATAATCAACTATTTAAAATGCCCAGCAAGAAGCTAATTTCACTTTTAAATGAATTTTCAAAAACCGAATTGAATCGCCTGCGCAAGTTTTTATCCTCCCCCTACTACAATGATCAGGAGGATGTGCTGCGCTTGTTTGAATGGGTAAACAACCAATTGCGTAAAGGTGTTTTGGAAGCCGACCAAAAAAGCAAGCAGCAGGTCTGGAAAAACCTGTACGGAAACGCCCCCTTGGATGATGCACACTTGCGGCGCTTAAGCTCCGACCTAAATCTCCTGGCCCTACAGTTTATGGTAGCCGAAGCCAGGCAAAAAAACGAGGTAGCCGAAGCACTGGAACTACAAAAAGTGCTCGAAAAGCCAGCGTACAAAGCCCACCTCAATTCGGTTGAACGTCAATTACAAAAACAACTGGAAGCAACAACAGCGCCTTCCGCAGAAACATATCTTGCTGGTTTTCAATTACATTGGAGCATTTTTAACCGCGCATCAACGGTACTGTCCACCACAAATTATATCGATAAATTACTGCCGGCCGACCATTACCTGGAGCGTTTTTATGTGGTGCAAAAACTCAAGATGTACATCGCCTGGCTTTCTTTTCGCAACTTTCGCGCCACCGAGGAAGCATTTCTCCTGCCTCCCGGATTTTGGGAATATATTCGGCAACCCCTTTTTTCGGAAGTGCCCATCATCGCGATTAATTGCAAGGTGGTAGATTGCCTGTTGGATCCAAACGACGAAACCCATTTCCAATCGCTCATGACCGATCTCGAAGCCCTCGGTGATGCGCTCAGCAAAGAAGACCTGCGCGAATGCTACCATATTGCCCAAAATTACTGCGCGTTAAAAATTAATCAAGGCAAAACAGAATATTACCGCGCAGTTTTTACAATATTTAAAAGTCTGATTATTAATGATATTTTATTAACAGACACCCATCTTTCTGAAGGCATGTATAAAAATATTATTACGGTAAGCCTGCGTGTTGGCGAATTCGGTTGGGCCGAAAATTTTGTACGCGAATACTCCGGGTTTTTACCGGCCGATATTCGCGACAATGCCCAGACCTTTAATTTGGCCAATTTGTACTCGCATCAAAAAAAACACGATAAGGTGATTGAACTGCTGCGCAATGTGGAATACAGCGATTTGGTGTACGCCCTCAGTGCGAAGTTGATTTTGGTGCGCACCTACTACGAAACGGACGAATTTATGGCGCTCGACTCTTTGATCGATAGTTTCAGAATTTTCCTGCGACGCAACAAACAAGTGTCAAAAAGTGTAAAACTGGAATACAATAACTTCCTGGGCTTTGTTAAAAAACTATCCACCTTGCCCCCTTCCAACCCCAAAATGGTGGAAAACCTGAAGATTAAGATCGAACGTTGCAATGCCGTGGTTTCAAAAAAATGGTTACTCGAAAAAATAGTTGAGTTTTAAGCATAAAAACCTATATTTTTGCGCTCTTTTTAAAAATTATGGCAACTCCTCGTACGGTCGCATTTCATACCCTTGGCTGCAAGCTCAATTATTCGGAAACCTCTGCCATTGCGCGGCTTTTCGAAAGTAGCGGCTATTTGCCCGTCAAATTTGAAGACGGCGCCGATATATACGTCATCAATACCTGCTCGGTTACCGAACAAGCCGACCGCGAGTGCAAAAAGATTGTACGCTCGGCGTTGCGCAACCAACCCGATGCATTTGTGGTGGTTACGGGTTGCTATGCCCAACTGAAACCCCAGGAAATTGCCGAAATCCCCGGCGTCGACCTCGTGTTGGGGGCGGGCGAAAAGTTCAAAATACTCCAATACGTCGATGACCTTTCCAAAGCACAAGGCAAAGGCATGGTGTATGCCGGTGATGTGAAGGATGTCAATACGTTTACCGCCTCTTTTTCTTTTGGCGACCGCACGCGCTCTTTCCTGAAGGTACAAGATGGCTGCGATTATAAATGTACGTTTTGCACCATTCCGCAAGCGCGGGGTGCCAGCCGATCTGATACGGTAGAGCAGGTTGTGCAAAATGCGCGTGAAATTGCCGCCCTGGGCGCGCGCGAAATTGTGCTCACCGGGGTAAATATTGGCGATTTTGGCAATGGTACGGCGGTCATTGAAGGCGAACGTATCAAAAAAGAAGCGTTGTTTATTGATTTGATTCAGGCTTTGGACCAGGTGGATACCGTAGCACGTTTTCGTATTTCGAGCATTGAGCCCAATTTGCTCACTGACGAAATTATCGGGTTTGTGGCCGAAAGTGCCCGCTTTATGCCCCATTTTCACGTACCCCTACAATCGGGCAACGACAAACAACTCAAAGAAATGCGCCGTCGGTATCGGCGGGATTTGTACGCTGCCAGAGTCGAATACATCAAAAAAGTAATGCCGCATGCCTGTATTGGCTGTGATGTGATTGTTGGTTTCCCAGGCGAAACAGAAGCAGATTTTTTAGAAACCTATCAGTTTTTGCAGGCCTTGGATATTTCCTACTTGCATGTTTTTACTTATTCCGAACGCGCCAATACCCCGGCCGCAAGCATGGCTGGCACAGTGCCGATGGACGAACGCAAACGCCGCAACCAGGCCCTGCGCGGTTTGTCGGAAATGAAACGACGGGCATTTTACACCCAGTTTTTGGATATGACCCGACCCGTTTTATTCGAACAGCATAAAAACGCGCAATACTTGACCGGTTTTACCGACAACTACATCAAGGTGGAACTTCCTTTTGCACCAGATTTGTTGAATACCCTGGGCATGGTCCATTTGCAATCTCTTAATGC
>CAIVGO010000332.1 GCA_903905445.1 uncultured Bacteroidota bacterium | reverse complement strand
TTGGCCATTGATGCGGAGGGCCGGCTGATTGTTTGCCAACACGGCAATCGCAGGGTAATTCGCCACGAAACCAAAGGCCCGATTACCGTGCTTTCTGACAATATTCAAGGGCAAAAGTTGAACAGCCCCAATGACCTGGTGCTAAAATCAGACGGTACCGTTTATTTTACGGATCCGCCGTATGGTTTGCCTAAAAACTACAACGATTCGAAAAAAGAAACGCCAAATCAGGGTGTTTATCGGGTGAAAAACGGGAAAACAGAACTGCTCAGCACCAGTTTAGGCGGCCCAAACGGTATTGCATTTAGTCCGGATGAGCGTTTCCTCTATGTTTCCAATTGGGATATTCGCGACATTCACCACACCAAAACCCTGTGGCGCTTTGAAGTGGACAGCGATGGGAAATTGATCAACGGAAAAATTTTCTTTGATTTCAGCTTTACAGATGGCGATGAAGCACTGGATGGACTAAAAGTGGACAAAATGGGCAATGTTTTCGTTTCTGCTCCCGGGGGCGTATGGGTGCTGTCTCCCGAAGGAAAATACCTCGGTAAAATTGTGGGCCCCGAGCGTCCAGCTAATATGGCCTGGGGCGATGCCGATGGCAAAACCCTTTACCTTACTGCACATACCGGATTGTATAAAATTCGGACAGTGCATGGCGGAAAAATTGCTTTGAAAAATTAAGGGTGGTGATACTTTAATTGATAGAAAATTGAATTTTTGATGAGCATTTATGGGAGCCGGCATCTTTAAATAGACTGCGGCTCCCATTGTTCTCTGTACAAAGCACTACTTCTTATAATAATTCCGCACCCCAGGCAACAACGCCACAAAAATAATCGGAATTGCATACAACATATAAAATGTTTGTAACCAGCCCACACTTTGCATCAAAATGGTTTCTACCTGTATCCATATTTTTTAAATTTGTTTCGTTGCTTTTAATAAACTCAAATCAAACCCCTTCTCCTTCAATCTATTTAAGATGCCATTGTAGATGCTTTGATCAAGCGTTGCGGTTCTTGAAAGGATCCATAAGTATTTTTTATTCGGATGGCTGACGACCGCATAGCTGTAATCATCGGCTAAATCAATGATCCAGTATTTTGCGCGGAAGGGCCAGAAAAACTGCACTTTCAATTTCGCATTGCCGCTGTTTTTAACCACAAATGCTTTTCCTTTGATATAGGAAATTTTGCCGGTCACGCTGTCCTTGTTGCATCGGTTTTCAACCACCACAAAGCCTTTGTCGCTTGGGGTGTAGGTTGCAGTTGTACAGTTGCATCCTTTTTGGAACCTTTGTGGGAAAGAGGCGATTTCATACCATTTGCCTGCATATTTATTCAAATCGACAAAAGGCACGGTTTGAAGCGTTTGTGAAACGGCGGCTACAGTAAGCATAGAAAATGTCAAGGTTAAAATGAAAGAGGAAATTGTCATGCTATGGAGAAATAAGATCGAAGTGAAGTAATTTTGAAATGTAAAAAATCATTTAAACGGCTCAAAGATGCGGGTTTAAAATACCGCACACCTTACATAAAGAATCAAATGTATTACACGAATCACACATTGATCAGGTCGTTATGTGGGTTTTTGGGCTTTATTGGAGGTACAGGGGTACAATGCAAATGCATTTGACCAAAATTAGCAAAAATCCCGCGTTTGGTCAATCGACAAAACCAGCGTACAAATTGTTGATGAAAATAAGTAGAAATCATAGAATTACAATTTTCGCCATGCACGTAAAACCAACTTTAAAACCCATTCTGTTTTGTTGCCTGCTTTAAACGAGGTTTTGAAGTAGGCATAAATTGTAAATATTTTTTTCACGCCCGTTTGAAAAACAACCATATTCGTTTTTTATTATAGTGAAAAATCGTTACGCCTCTTTTGTAGTGAATGTTTGTCGAACAGCTTCAATCCAGGTTTTGGACCGCGTGGTCAATTCAAATGATTCATCCATTACTCTGCCGCGCAACAGCATACGGGTCAGTTCATGTCCTTGCTTTAGCGAGT
>CAIVGO010000331.1 GCA_903905445.1 uncultured Bacteroidota bacterium | reverse complement strand
CACCTGATTCCGGGTAAAAAAGTTCGAGGGCAATACGATCTGCGACCAGTTTTCCGGTTTTGCTCAGGCGGTATTTCCCGGGCAGCACCTCCATCCATCCTTCGCTGATCATTGGTGCGATCTCATGCTGGAAATGTTGTAAGTATTTGGTGCCCATTTGCGCAATTTTATTTGTTTCACTGCCCCAGATGGTACGTAAAGTGGTCATAATGTATTCATTATACCGTTGGGTGGGACTCAGGATTTCTAGTTCGAACGGGACCCGGTTTGCTTCAATGGCTTGCATATAAAGCGCATTGTTGGCAATGTTCCATTGGCGGGAAATGCCGTTGAACGAATGGGCAGAGGGGCCGACCCCTAAGTAGGGCTTTCCCAACCAGTAACTGCTGTTGTGTCGGGCGTAACGGCCAGGCAGGGCAAAATTGGATATTTCATACTGTTCGTAGCCCGCTTTTTCGGTCGCCATTTGTAAAAATTCGAATTGGCGCGCTGACTTTTCTTCATCGACGGGCGGCTGTTGGCCTTTTTTTACCCAAGCCCCCAAAGCCGTTCCATCCTCTACCGTCAGACTATAACAACTCAAATGGGGGATGCCATAATCAAGTGCAATGGCCACGTTTTGTGCCCAATCGAGGTCGGAAGTGGTGGGTGCCCCGTAAATTAAATCAATGGTTAGGTCCTTAAACCCTGCCTGCCTGGCGAGTGCAACCGCTGCGCGTGCCTCCGCTGCCGAGTGTGCGCGGTGCATCCATTGCAGGTCTTTTTCACTAAACGATTGAATGCCAATACTGAGGCGGTTGATGGGGGTATCCTGGCGCAGGTGCAGTAATTTTTCGGCATTCAGGTCGTCTGGATTGGCCTCCAAGGTAATTTCGGCATCGACATCCACGGTATGGTGTTTGTAAATAGCCGCGCATATTTGTAGTATTTCGTTGATGTCAAGCAGCGAAGGCGTACCCCCGCCAAAATAAATGGATTGCAGGGGAGCTCCGAGCAAATAATCTTTTTGCAGTTCAATTTCTCTTACAATGGCAGCGGTCATTGCTGATTTGGCGTGCAAAGAGGTGGAAAAATGAAAGTTGCAATAGTGACAAGCCTGTTTGCAAAAGGGGATGTGCAGGTAAATTCCAGCCATAAGGCGCCGCTATATCTGTGCTAGTAATTGTTGAAAATCGATTTCCATGCGCTCAAATTCGGATATATTGAGCGAAAGATTGCCGTACCACACCCGTTCATAAGTATGGGTGGCGTTTTTGAACCCTTGATAACGGGCATGTTGCCGCAATTCTTGCACATAATCGCGGTTGGTTTTATCCCGGGTCCATTGCACAATCTTTTTTTCGGAGAGTTTTTTTATAATTTTAAGATAGTATAAGCGCAAAGCTAAACTAAAAGCGCCCTGGGCTTTCGCTGTGCGCAAAAACTGATCTAAATCCGACTCATGCAGGTAATCTTCCAGGTTGTCAAGGGTGATTTCTACGCCATCCCGCGCGATGGTTTTATTGGTTGGGGCCTGCATCATGCGGTATATGCCATAAACGATGGCCAAAAAGGCCAACACAGCCGCAATAATTTGTAATACTTTTCCCCATGCAGCCGATTGCTGGGTCCACGCAGCGCCATCGCCAAAATTCATATTGGGCATCTTCGCAGGTGGCTTGGGCAAATCTCGACTATAATCCAGGCCTTGCGTCGCTTTTTGCCAATCGCGTTGTTGTATCGGAACCGACTGGCCGTACAACGCTGAAACAAACATGAAGAGCAAAAAAGTATAAAAAAATTGATTCATGTAAAATGTTGTAAAGATAAAACAAAGCCTACTCGCGGGCCAAACCTCTGATTTTTCGATGGGTGCCAATGGTTTTAATTGCTTCATTTAAACTGTGCGCCTCCAACATTTCTTTACTGGAAAAATAAAGCAGTCCGCCCGCTATTACCTGCAATACCAACAATGCATAAAGCAGTACACTCGAAACAAATGCATTGGCGATTTGGTTAAAAATCTGAGCACCTACTTCCGTGGAAGGGGCCATCCAACTGAATAATGTTAAGATGATTTCCCAAATGGGCGTGTCTAAAAAGACAAACAATAATAAACTCAGGTTGACGGTCAATGAACCTAATAAAATGGCCTGACGCCAATCCAGCAGTTGTGCACTCCGCAACAAGGCTTGCAAAGGGTTGGCTGTTTCAAAATACAAAACGGCACTGAATAAACCCAAGGCCGGAAAAAGTGGAATGGCGATCATCCAACCGAAAAATCCAATATTTGCCTTTAAAAGCACCGGAAACAGTGCCACCGATAGGATAAGCATGGCCGCAGCGGTGATGCTCTGTAATGGACTGCGCAAGGCCCGGTCTTCCTCCGGCATTTCCTGTTCCAGACTGAAAAGTGCCACAAAAGCCAAGCAAGCAAGCAGACCTACCTGCACATAAGCAAGCAAAGGAGCGGTTTCATTTGAAAAAAAGGAGCCTGTGCTGCTTATTTTTCCCATAAATCCGTGCTCTATCGAAAAAATATCAATGGGTTTGAGTGGTGAAAACGCAAAAGTATAACTTAAAAATAGGCTGGTTGCCCCCACAACTGCCCAGCCAATGCGCATTCCATGCCGTTGCAGCACCATAAAACACTCCGCAAGGATTGCGCCCGAGGTTTTGATCGCTTTGAAATTCAAGACTTGCAAACGGTCGGGTGGCAGTTCCTTTTCAATATTCGCGGTTTTAAAACCCTTGGTGCGTGCCTTCTGCCAGGGCAGCCAAACAAAATACCACACCATGAAAAGCAGCGAAATGGCAATAAAACTACCTCGAATAAAGGCCGGTGTCTCGGTAAATCGGGTAAAATAGCCTTCAAAAACAGCAGCAAGCATGATAATCGGCGCAATGCCCAACATGATCTTGAGCGCCTTGCGCAAACTGCGTTGAAACGCCTGTGCCCGTCGGTAAGTGCCTGGAAATAAAAGACCCGAACCAGCCACTAAACCTGCAGCACCTGCGATAATAATCGCCCCGATTTCGAGGGTGCCGTGGATCCAGATACTTAAAAAAGACTGCCAAAACACGCCTTTTTCCACAAAAAAATACTGAAATGCCCCAACCATGATGCCATTGTATAACATAATGTACACCGTGCCAATGCCGGCAAATACGCCCAGGATGGCAGTCATTAACGCCACCCGCAAGTTGTTGAAGGCAATGCCCAGGGTCATGCCCAACGGTTTGCTTTCTTTATAAACCGCCATCGGATCGCCCTTCTCAATATTTTGAATCGTCATATCAACATACGAATCTCCCAAAATAACCCGCGCAAACTCCGGATAAATCATGCTTGAAACCAGCCCAATGGTGAACGCCAACACAAAAATGCCAAAGGAAAGCCATAAGGCTCGGCGCTGCTCCCACATCAATTGGGGCAACTCATCGGTCCAAAATAGCCGCAATCGCTCCTTTGGAAACCGTTTTCCGCGATAAACATTATGAAATACGCGTTGCGCCAAACCATTCAAATACACCCGCACCGATCGATTGGGGTAAAAAGTGCGCGCATACGACAGATCATCGGTAATTTGAATAAACAAATCATTCAGCCGCTCCGGTTCATGCCGATCCGCCTGTAGCATGTTTTCAAATTCCTGCCACTTTTCCTGGTTTTGTTCTATGAATTTGGTCTCGCGCATGGTTAAATGAAATAGCCTTGAAATACTTGCCAAGCCTATTCAGCCTGCAATTTATCTGGAATTTTTGTATAAATGCAAGCCTTGCTAAAATACCGCGCGTACCTGTGCACGGCCCACATGCACGATGCGGTTTTCACCCGTTTTTCGGCCGTCGTAACTGATGCTGAGCTGCATACTTTTAGAAAGTTGACGGTCGACACTTAGGCTCCACAAGAAGTTTTTGCCATTTTGCAGACCGTCCAGCATGGTAAAAGCGATGGCTGTGTTGGATTGGCCGGTGTAGCGAATGTCGGTGTAAGCGCCTTTTAGTCGTAAGGAATTGGCGCCTTGAAATCCTTGCGGGTTGGCTTTGGACTGCGGATTCCAGGCTAATTCGGCGTTCCATTGGTTTTGCAGGGCTTTTTCGCCGCCCTCGCCGCTGTTTTTGCTGTCGCGGTATTGCGCACTAAACGCCATGCGGAAACTGCGGCTGGGCAACCAGGAAATTTTGGGGCCTGCTGCCTGATACACGATGTTAAAATCACGGTTATTGAAGGT
>CAIVGO010000330.1 GCA_903905445.1 uncultured Bacteroidota bacterium | reverse complement strand
TCCAGCACGCCTTGCTGATTGGCCATTTTAACCATCAGTTTGATTTCTTCCTCCGAGATACTTTGCTGGTCGTTGGGCTTAATGAGCAACAGGCGCAAAAACATTTTGGTCGACCAACTCAGAAATACTGAAATGGGGCCAGTCAGTTTGGTCATTACGCTCATGGCAGGTGCGCAAGTGAGCGCCAGCATGTCGGCATATTGAATCGCAATATACTTGGGTGCCAGTTCGCCAATGATCAGCGAGAGGTAGGTAATTACGGTAATGACAAAAGCGATGGAAATCTGTTCGGCAAAAGGCGCCAGCACCGGTACACTTTCGATAATGGGGGTCAGGTGCTTGCCAATTGCCACCCCACCATAAGCACCTTCTACAATACTGATCAGCGTAATACCGATTTGCATGGCCGATAAATAATTGTCGATATTATCGAGCAAATTTAGTGCAATGGCAGCATTTACATTTCCCTTGCTCTTTTCGCCCTCCAGCCGAGCGCGTTTGGCCGTAATCAACGCTATTTCGCCCAACACGAGGAAACCATGTAAGACAATCAGTACAAGTATTATCGCTATTTCCATGTTCTGTACGCCATCGAAGCCCCTACCAAACAGGGTACATGTTGCAGCATCCCGGTGCGTGAACGGGCTTTGGGCTACGAAGCGTTAATTTTATTTGTGTAATGAGGGAAAAAAGCACGCAACAATCTTCTGAATCGAGTGCAAATTTACCACTATTACCAAATTTTTCACAAGTCTTTCTTTAGGTTGCCTGAAATGCTAGTTAAAATATGTTAAAATTTGAAAAATATTTTTGTTCAAACACAATAACCCCATACATTTGGGCTCACACAACGCAGGAAATCATTCCTGTTCCATTTTTCACTAAATCATTTTGTCTATCGATTCTAACTTGTACACCATTTAATTGTTTGTCAATTTATCTGGTAAAACAGCAAAACCACTTTGCTCATGCAAGTTATGCCGATGCTCAATGATCACGAATTAATCGCCCTTTATGCTAGCGGCGATGAGAAAGCCTTCGAAACTCTTCTGAAGCGCTACAAATCCAAAATTTACACTTCGATCTACCTGTTCGTAAAAGACCAGGCGCTCGCTGAAGACATTTTTCAGGAAGTGTTCATTAAAATTATTGATACGCTCCGTCGTGGCAAGTATAACCACGAAGGCAAATTTGTCCAATGGGCTATGCGGATTGCGTACAATATGTGTGTCGATTACCACCGTCGCAACAAGCGCCGTGCGCACATCAATCCATCCGACGATTTTGACATCTTCGAAGTGCTTCGCCTCAGCGATGATGGTCCTGAAACACAAATCATGCGCAGCGAAACGCATAACCGCATCCGTCGCCTCATCGACGAACTCCCTGCCGAACAACGGGAAGTGGTTATTTTGCGCCACTACGCCGATATGAGCTTTAAAGAAATTGCCTCGCTTACCCGCGTGAGCATCAATACTGCCCTGGGTCGCATGCGCTACGCCCTCATCAACATCCGCAAGATGATGGTGGAACGTGAAGTAATGCTCCAGTAATCCCGCAGATACCCGCGGCCTTCGATTTTGTACAAATCCGCGAACTGTTTGTATAAAAACAATGGGCTATTGTGTTTCTTTTGGAAACGCAATAGCCCATATTTATTTGGGTTTGGCGCGTATTATTCCCGAATTATTTTCAGTGCAGCGGCACTTTTTCCTGCCAAAATCCGCACCACATATGCGCCCGTTGGCAATGCGCTCAAATCAATATTCAACTGATTACTGCCTGATACCAATTGCGTCGTTTGTTGGTACACGGTAGCGCCCAGGATGTTGTTTACCACGATTTGCGCGTCTACGCTTACATCTGATTGAACATTCAATTGGGTAATGCCCGAAGTCGGGTTCGGATTTGCCTGTACACCGTGCAAACCAGATATTGGTGCTTGGGTCGCCACTTGCAAACTCCGGTCTCCTTCCGCATACCATACGCCCCACTGGTGGGCATTTAACAGCGCCCCAATACCGCCTTGTGGCTCAATTTTATTGGCTTTCAAACCCTGTGTGTACAAATTCACGTTGGTCGCGGTCGGCGATTCAAACAAAATTTTATTGTCCAAACGGTTGTAACTCGGCCATCCCAAGGCACCGTTATCGGCTACCAAGCGTGTATAATCGCCCGTTTCGGTATTGGCACCGTAAATTTCATACACATCGTTGGCGCTGTCGAAGAAATCAAATGCAATGACAAAAGGTGAATTTTTGGCAAAACTGGGGTCTCCAACGCTGGTATTTTCAGGCAAACCACTAAATAACTTGGAAATAAACGGTGTTTGGGTATTCACAAACGCGCCATTTTCCCAAAATTGCAGGAAACCGATATCCCAGTAACTCAAGTCCTGGCCATTTGCGCTGGTCAATTCATTGAACGCATCGTACATCAGGTATGAACCACTGTAATCAAACTCCAACACATCCGCATACCGTACTTCGCCGGTAATGGTGGGGGTTTGAGAATAGGTTGGGTTGTACAAAAAGAAGGTTTCGGGTAAAAACAGGTTTGGATCAGCCAAATCAAAAATATACACGCGGTTGTCCTGGCTTTGGGTAATCCCTGCAATGAAGCGGCCATCTTTCGAAATGACCGCATTGCGCCAAATCGGAGAAGCACTAAATGGCGGGTTGACCACCGGAATGATGTTGGTTTGCGTGTACTGCATATCCACCGTAATAATATGGCCTTCGCTGTTTACAAACACAATTTGCTGGCCATTGTCCGAAATACTTGGACGACTTTGCACACCTTCATTATAAATAGAGCCCAATAACTGACCAGTTCCTAGTGCGAGGTCGAGGGAAAGGCCATTGTCGGATACACATAATACGTATTCATCACCTGGGTTCGGGTTCAATTGGCCCTGGTAATTGCCACTTGGCTGGTTTCCAACAATTCCCACCACATCAAAAGCCGAAGCGGCCGCCTGGGCAACCGTCGCGCCATACAAATCATTAGACGCTTGCAAAACGGCAATGCGCAAATCGGTAAACTTGCTGCTTTTTACCAAATAATCGCGCAAGGCCTTATAATATACCTGTTCGGCTTTGTCTTTACCCACCGAGGCGTTGCTGGCAAACAGGAAAAACGCGCGGTTCGTGATTCCACTGTTGATGTGTACGCCGCCGTTATCATCACTGCCGTTGTATTTTTCGCTCATTTGCTTGGGCTGCCACCAGGGACTGTTGGACGAAACGCCGTTGTTTGGATTGGACAAATCGCGGAGGCAGTTGGTCGGATTTACACCCGTTTGCATTACGTCTTCTCCAATTTTCCAGTCATCCCGATCGATCATGGCCCCGAAAATATCGGCAAAAGATTCGTTCATGGCACCGCTTTCATCCTGATACTCCAGGTTTGCGGTTTTTTCCACCACGCCGTGGGTCATTTCGTGTCCGCCTACATCCAGGCCGCGTGCGAGGCGTTTAAAAGTTGATCCGCCGTTTCCGTACCACATTGCAGCGCCATTCCAGAAAGCATTTTCCATCGAGCTGCCATCATTGTCGGCCACTTCTACAAATGCGATGATGTTGCCGCCCACCCCATCGATGGAATTTCGGTTGAAGGTGTTTTTGAAATAATCATAACTTTTGCTGCTGTTCCAATGCCCGCTTACCGCCGTTTTATTGTTAAAATTAAGGCCGGTGGCGGATACAAAATCATAATTGAACGTAGATTGAACTTCCGGGGAGGTGCCCAGCGCGCTCAACGTGATAATGGCACCAACCGGGTCGTTGGGCATGTTTGACTGGCCGCTGTTGAACATGGATTTACTGGCATCTTCGAGCACAATTTGGCTGCCGCTCACCTGCCAGGCCCCAAAAGAACGGTTGTTGTCGAGCAGATCCAGGCCATTGGCGGTAACTGGGCCGACGACCACTTCTTCTGTTGTCGGGGTAATATCTTCTGTTTCGGTTACTTCCGCTGTTTTATGCGAAACATGCCGACCGCCGTCAATTTTGCAGGTGTGGTCAAAATGATGGATTACTGCGCCGGTTTGTGCATCCACAAAATAAACCACGCGTTTGAGCAAGTTGGGGTGTGCTTCCACGTACCAGGCCAGGCGTGCCGTTTGTGGACTTGTTTTTGGGTGGTACACCACCAGTTGGGTTTGATGCGTGGCACCGCCCACAAACTTTAATTCTTCGGCCGTCCAGCGTGTTTTGGTGTGCGCAGGACCAAAATCGGCCATTGCCTGCTCATACGCGGTGGTTGCCGCAATGGCAGGATTCGTGGTAAGTTTAAATTCACTCGGGTAATATCGCCCGCCCAAACTTACAAAATAACCATTTTTACTGTGGGCGATGAGTTCTGCGCCATATACCGGAATGGCGTGAAGTACTTGCTGCAGGCGCACATGGTAATTGCCTTGTTCGTCGGTTTGGACGCTGCTTACAACAAACTCGTTGGCAGGATCCAGGATGCCAGCCGGTTGTATTTGCACCAGAAATGCCAGGGCATTTTCGGCAGGTGTTTTGCGGTCGGCATCTACGCGTATTTCCGGTTTGCTTTCAAAAAAAATAGGCATTCCGTTTTCATCCCGGGTAATTTTGAGGGTAGACGGAGCAGGCGTTCCTGGAATAAACGCGGGCATTGGCTTCAAGGATGGCGTTGGAATACCAAAAACCTGTTCGGCAGGTGGCACCGACGTGGAAGGTTTCCGTGCCGCAAGTTCGGCCGGTGTGAAAGTACGGTTGGCCGGTGGGGGATTTTTTTTCGCGCTTTGCGCAAACGCAGATGTCCCCAAAAGGAGCATCAAGAAGACGAGTACTGTGTTTTTCATAAAGAAACAAATTTATCGGTTTGGTTGTAAGGTTCGAAAACCCCGCGTTAAAGGTCGATAATTTACTAAAAAAATCATGTTAAGATATAACAGACTTGTTGTATAGGGAAAACGAACAACGCTCATCCCTATTGCCAAACGCTTGTGTAAGTTGCCTATCGGGAAAATTAGGACACGGCTATCTTTGTTTTAAAATAATGCATTCTACACCTGTCCATGTACGATGATGAAACATTTACCTTTATCCATTACCCTTTTTCTTGCTTGTACGGTTGTGCTTCAGGCGCAATATGCCTGGCAATTATTGAGTCAATCGCCCCAAAATGGTCAAAAGCAAGATGACATTTTTATGCTTTCGCCGCAATTGGGCTATGCGGTAAATGGCTCCGGGCGTATTTTTCGTACCACAGATGGCGGTTTGAGTTTTACCAAACTGCTGGATCAGCCCGGTACTTATTTTCGTTGTATTGGTTTTACCGACAGTTTGCATGGATTTGCGGGCAACATTGGCACCAATTATTTTCCGGGTGTAACCGACCAAACGCCGTTGTATGAAACCAAGGATGGTGGGGCATCCTGGGCGGCGGTCACAACAATTGACGGCCCCGTTCCGGTGGGTCTTTGCGCAATTAATATTGTAAATCAACAAATTATATACGCTGCTGGCCGAGTCGGTGGGCCTGCGTTTTTATTAAAAACAAGCAATGGAGGCGCAAGTTGGCAAAGTACCGATTTGGGGGCCTATATTAGTATGGTAACCGATGTGTGGTTTCCGAGCGCCGATACGGGTTTTGTTTTTGGTGGAACCGATCCGAATGTGCAATTTTCCAAGGCAAAAATCATCCAAACAACCGATGGTGGTCAAAATTGGAAGGTCGTTTATGAAGGTACCCGCACGTTTGAACTTTGCTGGAAGGCACATTTCCCAAGCGCGCAAACCGGATATGTTACCTTATTGAGTTATGTGCCCAATTTGCCCGCCCGTTTTATTGCAAAAACCGTAGACGGCGGCCAAACCTGGGCAGATTTGCCTTTTACCAACAATGGCAACAAGGCCTTTGGCATTGGTTTTTTAGATGACAATATCGGATGGGTGGGTTGTGATAATTCGTTGTACGAAACGCAAGACGGTGGCCAAAATTGGACGGTAAAAAACGTCGGGCAATACATTAACAAGATTCGGGTACTAAAAACGCCCGAAAAAAATGTTGTCTTTGGTATTGGAACCCGCATTTGGCGCATGGTACAATCTTTGGTCAGTATTGATGAAAAAGTAGGAACCTCGGAACAACCGATTAAAGTGTATCCCAATCCGGCTTTTGATTCCTTATCGGTAGAATATACCCTGGAGAAAAAGGCAAAAGTTGGTTTACAATTATTTGACACCAATGGTATCCTGGCACTTCAGCATACGGCCGAACAAGAATCTGGCCTGCAAACCCAACAATTCAACACCCATGATTTGCCCGCTGGAGCCTACGTACTTGTTTTATTGGTAAATGGCATACGGCAGGCTGAAACGGTGGTGCTTTTGGGCGCAAAACCTTAATTTTACGAAAAAACACCCTTTTTTAATCCTTAGAGGCCATTCCAAGCCCGAAAACAAAACAAAAATCAAATTGAGATGGAAAACAAAAGAAAGAAGGTTCATATACCGCAATTACTCGCGGGCGCACTCATTGGAACCGCCTCAGCCTTGGCGGGTTTTTTCCTGGTTACCTTTATATTACATGGTTCGAATGCGGGTGCCAGTCCGATCAAACCGAACGATCCGATGGAAGGCTTCCTTTATGTTGCAGTTGCAGTGGTTTCCATTTGGATTGGCATTGCGGTACATGAATTGGGGCATTTGTTGGCGGGGCTCCTGCAGGGTTTTCATTTTGCCTTATTTACCGTTGGTTTTTTAGGCATTCGGGCAGGCAAAGACCGGGTAGAAGTGTTTTTCAACCGGGATATCAATAGTTTTGGCGGTTTAGCGGCCACATTTCCGACAAGTTGGCATGGGGAGGATTTGCGCAAAAAGTTTGCTTTGGTTATAGCGGCCGGTCCTTTATCCAGTTTGTTGCTGGGTATTGGATCGCTGATGTTGGCCTGGTCATGGATGCCCAATGGGGGCCATAAAGTATTTATTTTTGGTCTATTTTGCCTTGGCGGATTATCGCTGTTGTTGTTTGTTTCCACGTCCATTCCTAGTCGGGCGGGCGGTTTCACTTCCGATGGCGGGCGTTTTTTGGCGCTTCTGCGCGGGGGCAAGACGAGTGCGCGGGAGCAAGCCAATTTAGCCTTGGTTGCGTTGTTGTGTGCTGGCAAAACGCCCGGTGAGTTACCGGCAGATCTGGTAGCAACCATCAGCGAACAGGATACAGAAGCAATTAATCTTACCGTTATAAATAGTCGGTACCTCGCTTTTTCTTACCACCTCGACCGCGGGGAACACGAAGCGGCCCGCTTGCAGGCACAATTTCTGATCGATCATCAAAATGAGATGCCGCAGGGCTATTTTCAGCGTTATTTTATGAAAGAGGTGATCTTTTTTTATGCTTTTGTACTCAAAGACATGCGTGACGTGCAGGTAATTTGGGAAAACATTAAAAAAGGCGCCGACCGTGATGCGGATGGGGCGACTTTTAGAGTGAAGGCGGCGCTCGAATTGCTTCAGGGGGCCCGCGATCAGGCCATTATATTTGCCCGGATTGGTTTGCAGAAATCGGGAAAGATACCTTTTGCCGGATTGCGCAATTTTGAAACCAAATGGTTTGGCAAAATCCTTAAAGAAGCGCACTTTTAGGCCATGTTTCGACCAAGTCATACCCAACTTTACTGGATTTGCCAATTAACGGGCTGGTCGGGTATTTGCGTGCAACAGTTACTGGATTTCTATGCGCATGGTTATCTGAAGGGATTGTTGATTTTGTTTCCTTTGCTCATTTTGCCGATTGGAATTGGGGTCACCCATTTATACCGGGCGGTCTTTCATTGGTTGCGGCTGGGCGAAAAATCGGTCAATACCTTGTTGTGGTCGGGCATTGTAGCGGTTTTTGCCCTTTCGTTTATGATGTTTTTAACCCACCACAATCTTGGGCATACCCTGACGCACACCGAAGTGAGTTTTGAGTTGTTGCATACCCTGGTTAATTTGACCACTTGGGCCCCTATTATGTTTGGATGGGTAGGGGTTTACCATTTAAACAAAATTCTTACCCGTCTTCATGGGACCGGGATGAAGCAATTGGAGTTGAGCAATGAATTGAAAGAGAGCCAGTTGGAAAACCTCAAGGCGCAAATCAATCCGCATTTTTTGTTCAATGCCCTCAATAGTATTCGGGCGCTCATTTATGCCGATCCAGATCGCGCGGGCAATGCCTTGAGTCAGTTGTCGGGTTTATTACGTTCGGCGCTGAATGCTCCTGCAACGGGCCTGGTGCCGCTTTCGGAGGAGTTGGCCTTTGTGCGCGATTACCTGGCGCTGGAACAAATGCGGTTTGAAGAACGTCTGCAACTGGAATGGGACCTTGATCCGGCGCTGGATCAAGTAAAGATTCCGCCCTTGTTGCTGCTTACGTTGGCTGAAAATGCTGTAAAACATGGGATAAGCCGCATGGTTGAAGGAGGTCGCATACGCATTGTAGCACGGGCGCATGGGGAAGGTGTTGTTTTAGAAATCACCAACACCGGTGCATTGGAAATTTCGGATCAGGCAGGGATTGGGCTGGACAATGCGCGGCGGCGGCTGGTGCATTTATTGGGCCCAGCGGCCCGTTTGAGCCTTGTTCAACAGGGTTCTGAAGTAGTTGCACGGGTCGAATTGCCACAAAGTTTAAATAAGTGAAAAAAAAATTGAAAAATTGTTGCTTGGTAACACCTGAACGATATACCTTTGCCCCGCTTTTTAAAGCAAGCCTCCTTAGCTCAGTTGGTTAGAGCGGCGGACTGTTAATCCGTAGGTCAAAGGTTCAAGTCCTTTAGGAGGCGCAAGGCCATCGCAAACGCGATGGCCTTTTTATTTTCGGCCTAATTTGCCATCTTTGCCTGATCAAAACAGGTGGGAGCAAGTGCCCATTTAAACGTTTACGTATAAAATTTGCCTTATGAGTTTAGTTGCGGTAGGAACCGTTGCATTCGACGATATTGAAACACCTGCAGGACGGGCTGAAAAAGTAGTCGGTGGTGCTTGTACTTACATTTCATTGTCTGCCTCCTATTTTGTAAAGCCGGTACAGATTGTTTCGGTGGTGGGTGACGATTTCCCGAGCGATGTGTTGGCTTTTTTAGAAAGCCGGGGTGTTGATTTGGCGGGTTTGCAAATTAAGGTGGGTGAAAAATCATTTTTTTGGGCGGGTCGTTACCACAAAGACCTCAACTCCCGCGATACGCTGGATACCCAACTGAACGTATTGGCCAATTTTGAGCCGGTATTGCCTGCTGCTTATAAAAATCCGGATGTATTGATGTTGGGCAACCTCGTTCCTAAAATTCAAATGGACGTGTTGGATCAATTGGATCAGCGCCCGAGTTTGGTGGTGTTGGACACCATGAATTTCTGGATGGACATTGCGCTGGATGATTTAAAGGCCGTTCTGAAAAAAATAGATGTACTGACCATCAATGATGAAGAGGCGCGGCAATTGACGGGCAAACATTCGTTGGTGCACGCAGCCCAGGCGATTCACGAGATGGGTCCAAAATATTTGGTCATAAAAAAAGGCGAACACGGCGCTTTGTTGTTTCACCATGGACAAGTTTTTTACGCACCGGCATTGCCTTTGGCCGAAGTGATTGATCCAACGGGTGCAGGCGATACGTTTGCGGGTGGCTTTACAGGCTGGCTGGCCAAAACCAAAGATTATTCCTTTGAGAATATGAAATTGGCGGTGATTCACGGCTCGGCGATGGCTTCCTTTTGCGTAGAAGCATTTAGTATTGATGGCATCAAAAATTTAACCCAGGAAATGATTGATGCGCGGGTGGAAGCCTTTGCGCGCCTGGTTCATTTTAGATAAACTATTTTTACCATGTTTGGAGATCTTTTGGGTAATTTGCAGCAACAGCAACAGGTCATGCAGGAAAAACTTGCTGCCCTTGTCGTAGATGCCGAATCGGGCGATGGCGCAGTGCGGGTGCAGGCATCGGGCGATATGCAGGTACACAATATAAAATTGGACGCCAGCAAACTCGACTTTTCGGACCTAGAGCAACTGGAAGATTTGGTATTGGTAGCGGTGAACAGGGCTTTGGAAGCGGCACGTGTGGCCGCTGCGGCCGAGACCAACCAATTATTGCAAGGAATGATGCCGGGCGGGTTGGATCAGTTTTTAAAACCCTGAGTGTATGCCCAGATTTGACGCTCCATGGCGTATTTGCATTTTCATGGATTACGCCGCTTGAAAATTATACTTTAATGCCAATGCAGGCGTTATTTTGTGCTTAAATCGATTTCCCGCATGCGTACACTTTTCCTTTTATGTAGCTTCATTTACGCCGGTGCCCTTTTTGCACAAAGCACTTCCGATAAGGTTGAGGCGTACTTTGCATTCGATAATGGATGCAAAGCGGTTGATAACAGTGGCAACGGTTCGGCCGGCGCATTGATCAACGGCATTTCCTGCACCTGCGGCCTCCGCGATTCCTGTTTTACGTTTGACGGGGTAGACGATGCGCTTTATTTTGTAGGACCTTTTACCGATATTTTTTCTACGAGTGACTTCACGGTGAGTTTTTACATCAAACCGCCGGATGCCACCAATGTAAATGGTACCCAGCTGATCATGTCCAAACAGGGCAGCTGTACCACCAGTCGCGCATTTTGGGTGCGTTACTCACCCAAAACCCGCCGGATAACTTCCGGCATCAGCGAAAATGATACGCTCCTCACCACCGTGCAAGGCGCGCTCGACAATGGTCCTTGCTGGCAGTTTATCACGCTTACCCGCAGCAATACGCGCTACACCTTATATATTAATGGTCAATTGCGGGACACGAAAGTTGCGCCCGCTCGCCTCGACCTTACTTCTACCGCCACCTTTAAAGTAGGAGAACCCGCTTGTCCACTCGACTCCTGGTTCAAAGGGGAGTTTGACGAATTGCGTTTCCACAGTAAAGCGCTGGACGAAGAGGCGATTGCGCGGTATAATTTGCGCGCCGACAATATTTTGAATTCGGATACCCTGATTTATCTGGGTAACTCCTTTCAGGTAAATGTAGCAGCCAATTGCGCCGAACAGTTTTCCTGGAGCCCTACTACGGGTGTTTCCGATCCGAGCATCGCCAATCCAATCGTAACACCCACGGAGCCAGGTAGTTATGTGGTAAGTATTGATTATGGCAACGGGGTATGTTTGGCGTACGATACCATTTTTGTAAATGTCATTGATCCAGACACCTTGGATTGTAATAAAATTTTTATCCCCAATGCCTTTACGCCGAGTTTCAGTTCGGGTCGTAATGATGTTTTTGGCATCAGTAACCCGTTCTCTGTCAATGAATTTATTTCGTTTGAAGTATTTGACCGTTGGGGCGGAAGGGTCTTTAATGCAAAAGATCAATTTGAAACCTGGGACGGTATGATCAGTGGTACCCCTGCCAACCCGGGCGCATTTTTATATCGCCTGCGGTATAAATGCCAAGGCGTTGAAAAAGTAAAGGCGGGCAATTTAACGCTCTTAAGATAGGCCGTAAAAAAAGAGAACCCGGAGCACATTTGCTCCGGGTTTTCACTAAACCGTTTCTATTGTATGAAGCTGCAATAGAAACAGTGTAGCCAATTATGTGCCAAAAAATGCGTTTAAATGTTAAAGTTAGACCGAGATTTAAAGGATTTGAAGGATGGATGGATAAAAATTGATTTTAAATGGATTCGCATCCAGCCGTTTTCATAATCACTTTAGATATAAAAATAAAAAACCCTATTAAATATTGCTACTTAACAGGGACAAAACAAAAAACAAACACTATGAACAAACACTATTTATCGAAACGATGGGTTTAGGGGCAAAACGCTGCTTTGTAAAAAAACAGCAAAATAAAGACGTAAGCAAAGGTAATCACTAATTGGAAATCATTCCCTTTTTTTTGCGCGGAACATTTGTTGCTTCGCGCTGACCAAAATACTGATATTCTTTCAGAAATTTGGCCCTTGTTAGGTTCCTTT
>CAIVGO010000329.1 GCA_903905445.1 uncultured Bacteroidota bacterium | reverse complement strand
TCTCCGGTGAATATCGAGGGTGCCGGAATCATCTTATAAGGTATGAAAAAATTCGGCTGTCAAATCTTTTTTGTCTTGTGGTGTTTGCTGGCGGCTGTCCCTGCCCAGGCCCAGGCTGGATTTGACACCTTGCTCAATTACCAGCAGGTGCAGGATTTAATGAACCAACGCGATCCGCGGCAACAGGCATTGGCCTGGTACCATTGGGCCTATTATACTGAGCGGCAATACGGCGATACCGATTCGGCGTTTCAGTATTTGGCCCGCAGCGTGCAGCGGTTTCGGCGCATCGACGATACCTTGGCCTACCAAAGGGCGCGTTCTGATTTGGCCGACTGGATGGCCAAGCGCAAACTGGTGGATGAAGCCATCAAAATGCAGGAAGAAGCCCTGTTTTACGCCCGCACTTCGGGCCAGATCAGGCTCCAAACCTTGGTCCTCGCCCGATTAAGTCGTTACTATTTAAGTCTGTCCGATAATGTCAATGCCTTGAAATACAGGCGTTTATTTCGAGAATCTAATTTAATTTTAAAAGATACTTCCCTCGAAGTCACCGTACTGCTGGAGGAAGTGCTGCGTTTGAAAAAAGAAGGCCGCATTTCGGAAGCCAAAACCCTTTCGGCGCGCACCGTGGAGTTGGCCCGGCGGCTACCCCACAAAGAATTACTCACCCAGGCCTTCTATAATTCGGGGGCCATCGCCGCCTATGACCGCGATTACGATACAGCGCTACGCTTTTTAAAAAAGGCAGAAGCCATCCCAATGGGCCCTTTAGACAATCACCGACGATTGATTTATAAAGAGTTATCAAAAACATATGCTGCACTCGACAGCCTGTACAGCGCCTATTATTATGCCTATAAATATGCAGACCTGGCCGATAGCATTTTGCTGGTCAACCGGGATACGGCGGCCCAACGCATCGCCATGCAGTTTGACACCCGCGAAAAAAGCAAGGCCATTGAAATTTTAAAAAAGGAAAAACAAAGTGCCCTATCACAGGCCCAGGAACAACGCCTGTTTATTGCAGCCCTGGCTGTTGGCTTAGGTGCCCTCATCCTGGCCATGTTTTTTATTGTACGCGATTATCGGCATCGGCTGCATACCACCCGCGTAATCAACCAGCAGCAGGAAGAGATTAATACCCGAAAAATCAGGGAATTAGAGGATGCCCTCAAAATTGAAACCATGCAAAGTATGCTGGAAGGCCAGGAAAGTGAACGCCAGCGCATTGCACACGATTTGCACGATAGTTTGGGCGGATTGCTAGCTGCAGCACGCTTGCAATTAGAAGGTTTATCGGGTCGCGTACCTGCGCTACAGGACGATAAAGATTTGCTTAAAATAAAGGACTTACTGGACGAAACCATTGATGAAACCCGCCAGATTGCGCGCAACTTACAGCCCGGCACCTTGTTGCAGTTCGGGTTGGTGAAAGCCATTCAGGACTTGATCAACCGGGTGCATAGCAAAGGCGGACCGGAAATATCGTTCCAACATTTTGGAAGCTTTACCGATTTATCGCAGCATTTTGCCCTCAATTGTTACCGCATCGTGCAAGAATTGCTGCAAAATTGCATGAAACACGCCAAATCGCAGGAAATACTCGTACAACTTACCCGCACAGACCAACAAATTGCCCTGATTGTGGAAGACGATGGCGTCGGCTTCAACCAGGAAACCGTTCTGAAAGGGATGGGCACCGGCAATATTGCCCAGCGTGTACAGTTCCTAAAGGGCGAAATGAGCATCCAGACTGCCCCAGGCAAAGGAACCAGTACCCTGATTACGGTAGCATTGCCGCCAGCTCAGGGAAAACCCTGATTTTATAATTCCCGGTTTCTACGGATAGTCCGCCAATTGCGTCCCCCTACCTTTGTCAAAGGATAACAAAAACCGATTTGCAATCCGAACCTACCCCCCGCTTTTTATTAATTCTCTCAATACTCGCTTTTGGCTTATGTTTTTGTCGAAAGCCGTTCTTGACAAGTTTGTAAAGCTGCAAACAAATCAGAAAACACACACAATTTTAATCCTTATTGGTTCCATCGCCGATAAATGCTACCTTTCTCCCATCAGGCGCCCGTATTGCAGCAATGCTATATGGGCGTTTTGTATTTTTATCAACTATTTTACTTCGCTTCAAAACATCTTACTTTTGTCCGTGTTAGGTATAACAATTAACATTTCAAAACGATCAACAAAAATGGCCTTTACACTTCCTGATCTGACCTATGCTTTCGCTGCCCTCGAGCCACACATCGACGCGCGCACCATGGAAATTCACCACGACAAACACCACGCTGCTTATGTAACCAACCTCAACGCTGCTGTAACCGGTACGCCCATGGAAGGCCTTACATTAGAAGCATTGATGGCCAATATTTCTACCCACCCCGTGGCAGTACGCAACAACGGCGGCGGTCACTGGAACCATAGTTTTTTCTGGACTTTATTGAGCCCCAATGGTGGCGGCGAACCAACAGGTGCCCTTGCGGATGCGATCAATACAACATTTGGTTCCTTTGATGCCTTCAAAACACAATTTGCACAGGCCGCTGCTACCCGCTTCGGTTCTGGCTGGGCTTGGTTGTCGGTGGATGCCGATGGCAAATTGTTCATCAGTTCTACCCCAAATCAGGACAATCCCTTGATGGACGTGGCCGAACACAAAGGTCGCCCGATTTTGGGACTCGATGTATGGGAACATGCCTATTACCTGCACTACCAAAACCGCCGTCCTGATTATGTTGGCGCATTTTGGAATGTGGTAGATTGGAATGCCGTGAACGCTTTATTTGAAGCGAAATAGACACAAAGCGCTTTTAGCCGCATCCGCATTTTATAAGTTGCTACTTTTGCAGCCGGAATAATCGCTCCATCACCGAGCGCTGTTCCGGCTGTTCTTTTTCAATTTCCCCGTATGTCCCGTAATCAAACCACACCCTTCATCGCAGTTCTGTTTTTTTGTTGCATCCAACATACCATGTGGGCAGGCAACAAATATTTCGATTTCAATGCACCGGCGGTCGATTTATATCAAAAAATCGTAAGCCTGCGTCTGAAGGAGGCGCGTGTTGGTCTCGATGCCTATAAACGCAATGAACCCGACAACCTGATTCCACTTTTTCTGGAAAATTATTACGACTTTATCCTTGTTTTTACCAACGATAATAAGGCGGAATTTAATCGCCTGGTGAAAAACATGGAGCCGCGCCTGGCCAAAATAGCCCGCGGCGACCCAAAATCGCCCTATTTTCTCTATACACAGGCCGAAATTCACCTGCAATGGTCGCTCCTGCACCTGCGATACAGCGCCTACCTCTCCGGTATGAGCGACGTAAAACAAGCGTACGCCTTGCTGGAAGAAAACCAGCGCAAGTTTCCCGATTTTATTGCCAATAAAAAGAGCCTCGGCATCATGCACGCCATGGTGGGCAATATTCCCGACGATTTTAAATGGGGCGTGCGGGCACTCAGCGGTATGAAAGGCACCATCAGCCAGGGACTAAAAGAATTGGAAGCAGTGCTGCAATTTGCCCGACAAACCCCCTATGTTTTTGAAGAAGAGACCCAGGTGGCATACGCGATTGT
>CAIVGO010000328.1 GCA_903905445.1 uncultured Bacteroidota bacterium | reverse complement strand
CAATTTACCCAAGGCCTCCAAGGGTTGTTGGGCATCAAAGTTAAGGTTGACTACAACATCATACCGGCGGTTTTCTTCCAGAATAATCCCGGCTTTTTGCCCGGCCATGGCCATTCGGAGCACTAAATTGGCATCTGCAATAGAAACGCCATACCGCGCCAAGGCATCCCGACGCCATTCGACGAATATTTGGGGCAAACCCTCCGCTTTGGCTACACTTACATCTACTGCACCCGGAATTCGATGGATATTTTTTACAATTTGATTGGCGGTTGTAGCGAGGACTTCCAGATCATTGCCCAACACCTTGATAATAACATCCGTTTTAGCGCCTGTCATCAACTCATTAAAACGCATGGCAATTGGTTGCTGAATAGAGGTAAAAATGCCGGGGATGCTATCTAAGACCAATTTGAGTTGGGCTTCAAAATCTTCCCGGTTTTTACAGCGTTGCCATGTTTCTCGATCGTGCATGGTGAGCACCATGTCCATTTCTTCAATGCTCATGGGGTCCATCGGCACCTCCGAAGTACCGATTTTACCCGTACAGGTGTACACTTCTGTAGGAAAATTGCGCAGAATTTGAGCGCTGGCGACTTCTCCACTTTTCACCATTTGAGAAAGTGATGTGCCCGGGAGCATGCGCAATTCGATGACAAAATCACCTTCATCGAGTTGTGGGATAAATTCCCCGCCCATTTGCCGAAATAATAAGAAAGCCCCGATTAATAAAACCCCGGCAATGCTCAACACCCAGCGCTTGTACAGCAAGGCCCATTCGATCACCGGGTTGTACACGCGCAGGAGCACGCGCACTAGGCGATCAGAAAAAGTTTCTCGGCCAGAATGATCGTTTTTCAGCAAAATGGCACTCAATGCCGGAACATACGTCAAGGAAAGTATAACCGCACCTGCCAAGGCAAATACCACCGTAAGTGCCATCGGTTTGAACATTTTACCCTCTATACCCGAAAGTGTCAGCAATGGCAAATACACAATCAAGATAATGATTTGTCCAAAAAAGGAAGATTGCGCCATCCCACTGGCCCCTTCCTCCACAATTTTTTTGCGGTCGCCCCCTACCCTTTCATGCAGCAGTCGAATGATGTTTTCTACAATAATAACGGCCCCGTCTACAATTAATCCAAAATCGATGGCGCCAAGAGACATTAGATTTCCGGAAACACCAAATGTCACCATGCAACCGATGGCAAAAAGCATGGCCAATGGAATGACTGAAGCCACAATTAATCCGGCGCGTAAATGCCCCAACAAGAGCACCAACACAAAAATCACAATCAATCCGCCTTCCATCAGGTTGCGACTTACGGTTGCTACGGCTCGGTCTATCAGCAATTCTCGATCGAGAAAGGATTCGATTTTCAAACCCGGAGGCAAACTTTTTTCCACGATTTTAAGGCGATCTTTAACATTAAGTACCACCTGTCGGGAATTTGAGCCTTTGAGCATTAAAACAATTCCCCCCACGGCTTCCTGATCATTTTGGGTAAGCGCCCCGTATCGGATGGCACTCCCTTCCTCAATATCGGCGACATCTTTGACCAAAACAGGCACGCCCTGGTTCACTTTTACCAGCGTTTGTTCCAAATCATTTTTGCCTTTTGCCACACCCAAACCCCGAATAAAATAATTGCGGGCATCTTTTTCAATATAGGCAGCACCCGTATTTTCATTGCCAGAAGCCACGGCATTAAATACTTCTTGCAAGGTTACGCCATTGGTTTGTAGCTGTTCGGGCCGCACCTTTACATGCCATTGTTTGAGATGCCCACCAAAGCTGCTGATTTCGGCTACACCTTCTACCCCGATGAGTTGTTTTTTCACCACCCAGTCTTGCACATCCCGCAGTTCCATCAGCGACCAGGATGTATCTGATGCGTGGATTGGCTTGATGACATATTGGAAGATTTCGCCCAATCCGGTTGTTACGGGATTCATGGTGGGTATTCCAAAACTGGCTGGAATTTCATTGCGCACGGTTTGCAGGCGTTCATTTACCTGACTCCGAGCAAAATACAAATCGACGGGTTCTTTAAAATTAAGGGTAACAATACTCAAACCAAATTGGGAAACCGAACGAATGCCTTCTAAGCCCGGGATGTTGCGCACGGCAATTTCGACCGGATAGGTGACATATTGCTCCATTTCAATGGCTGAAAGATTGGGCGCCTGGGTAGCCACCACCACTTGATTATTGGTAACATCGGGAATTGCATCGAGGGGGAGCCGCGTTAGGGAAAAGCCGCCCCACACCATCAACGCAAAGGTACCCAGCAGTACGAACAAAGGGTTGCGTACTGCATATTGGATAATATGCTGAATCATAATGTTTTAGAAAGAAATTGAGCATTGCATATTGTCTGCCAAAATAGACAGACGTTTGAAACAGGGTGCCATCGTAGACGGCAGATCAAATACCCCATGCAAGCGTGCATTTTTAGATACCGCTTTCAACACAGGATTTGTTGTTTCAGGCAATTTTAGGCGGCTGAAAAATGCCGAACAAGGTTCCTTCGAGCAAAGGAAACTGATAGGAAGGGAAGTTGCTCTTTTGGCAGCGCGGCTCACAAATTTGCAACAAAAAAGGATCAACCAAGGGAGGCAGGGCACAAACCGATTCGGCGGCAGTGAAATGCACACAGCAAAGCGGCATCTTTGAATGGCATTTATTGCCATCAGCGTGGTGGTGTTGATTTACCACATAATGGATCCACAAAAACTGTGTGAAACTTATTTCCGGATTTAACTTACGGTGCTCCGTATAATGCTGGGAAAGGAAAGGAAATTTAGCCAGCTCGGCAAACAAGATGCCGCCGCTCGCTAAATGAAATGACAGTAGTATAATCAAAAAACCTTTCACGGCTGCAAATATACAAGAAATAAGGGTAAAATCAACACGAAGCCCGCCAAAAGGCGATTTTATCTGCTTTGCGTTAAGGCAATAGGCATTTCAACAAAGAAGTTAGTACCTTGATTTTCAATGGTTTCAAAATGAATATCCCCGTCGTGCTGTTCGATAATTTTTTTGCAAATCGCCAGGCCCAAACCGCTGCCAGAAGTCTTCGTCGTAAAGTTGGGTTCAAATACCCGCTGCTGAATTTCTGCTGGAATACCGCCGCCATTGTCCCCTATTTGCACCACGGCCATCTTATCCCGTCGATATAGTGACACTCGTATCTGGCCACGACGATCGGAAGGAATTGCTTGTATCGCATTGATTACCAGGTTATTAAATACTCGAATGAGATGATTTTTATCGCCCAAAATATGGAAACGCTCATTCGGCAAGGTCAAATCGAGGTCAACATTTTTTTGTTCACTGAACAGGTCGTGTACATTTTCGACCACTTCATTGAGCACCATATCGTGTTTTTCACGAATATCCAAATTGGCAAACATGGAGAATTCGGAGGCAATCTGCGCCAATGAGTCAATTTGTTCAATCAAACGGGTGATGGCCTTGCGCAAGTACGCTGCGGCCTGTTCCGGATCGGAAGAAACGCGCTCCAATTGTTGCATGGAGAGTTTCATGGTGGTAAGCGGATTTTTGATATCATGTGCTACCTGGCGTGCCATTTCGCGCCATGCGCCTTCGCGTTCGAGCCGAATCATTTGCACTTTTGAATCCTCCAATTTATCCACCATCGTATTATAGCGGTCTACCAGAATACGCAATTCATCTTCTGGGTCGCCATCATATTCGAGGGGTTCGTTTTTATCTTCGAGGCGCAGGAGGCGTATTTTATCCGAAATCAGGCGCACGGGTTTGATGATAGAACGCGCCAATAGCAGCGTCACGACATAGGCAATCAGGAGCAAAAACACATACAAACTGGCCAAAATGCCAATAAAGTCGGATACTTCAGGGCCTGCCTTGGTTTCACTTAACTGGTAAGGAATGCCTAAATAGCCCAAAAGTTGATTTTGACCATTGCGCAGCGGCATGTATTTGGTAAAAAACTTGAAACCGGCCACCTGTTCAGGTTCAACACGTTCTGGCTGGGAGCTGTTGCGCAGGCTTTCATATGCGGCTGCATTCATTTTGTTCGGCAGTATCGCTAAACCAGCCAGGTCTTTTTGCGTCGTAAATAACAAATCACCGTTTTGTCCATACAAATTGGCATCCATAGACAAACTGGCAGCCATGGTAGACAAGGTTCGCGGCAGTGTTTTGCGCATACTATCGGCCGAAAGGGTCGTGTTAAGCAACTGGGTCTTGAGATTTGCCAGCACTGCTTCCGTTCGATAATCGAGGTTTGCACGCTCCGACTCTTTTGATACCGCCGTAAAATGCAGGTACGTCATCAAACCAATGACTAAAAACGCCCCTCCCATCAAACTCACATTCCAGAAGTGTATCCGGCGCGCTAAAGAGCCTCCTACACTTAATTTAAATTTAAAATATTCGGGCAAAAACCCGAGATAGGCATTTAACAAGGCCAACAAAAATAAAAACAGCGCACCAATGGTAAATAAAATGGAAAACAGGTAAATCTGTTTGTACCAGCCCCCCAGCCTTCTGCCTACACTGGCAACCGTTTGGCCATCAGCACTTTTATACACGGCGTCTAAACGGGTGGGGTCGGTGCTTTTTACCATTACGGCAGTGCCGTTCGCACTGGGTGTTTCCAGCACGCCAAAGTTGACCTGCCCTTGTTCTACAACCAGTTTTTTATTTTGCAATACGGCAAAATCGTATTGACCGAGGTGGTAAAGATTTTTATAAGGCGTATTGTAAAATAGTTGTGCATACACCTGCGTAGGTGTCGGATAGTCGTGGTCGAAGAAGCAAAATACCCGTGCTGGTTGGGTAGGATCGCCCATTCGGAATGCCGAAAGTTGCAGCATATACCGAAATTTGCCTTCCTGATCATGGTAATACCGAATACCGGGTGCATTTTCCAAGGGCTTGCCTTGTTCCCAGTTTTTTTGTACAATCAGTTCATAATTACCGGTTTGACCCAAAAGCATCGGTTGCTGCTCTTTGTCAAAAGCAAAAACATTGAGCCGGTAATGTTGAAACAGGTAATTTTTCTTAAAAATAAATTGATTGAAATAATTGTGTGCCGTCGCCTCTGCCGCTTTGAAGGGCCAGGGTTTAAGCAAGATGTTGAGTTGCTGTGAATCGGGCAACATCGCGGCATACACTTCCTGCAAAAGCACTTCGGCCCCCTTGACATCCCTTGGTTCGGCAAGTGCCTCTGCATAGGCGATACGCTCTGATTGTCCTCTTAATGCATTGTATTGATACAAAAAGAAAGACGTAAAAAATGCAAAAAACAACATCCATAGGATAATCCAGCCAAAACCAGGTTGCTCCCAATGCACAAAAATATCGAGCAAAACGGCGTATAAAACTCCGAAAAAGGCAACAATTAAGAAAGACAGTACAAAACCATCTGGCCAGATTGCACAACAAATAGAAAACGCCAAGCCTGCGCCTGCAAGCGATCGAATACGCTGCACACGCGACAAACCGCTTTGCTGCAACATCAGCGCTATACGGTGATTGAATAAAAACAGCCCCAACAACAACAAAATCACCCCCAAGCCGGCCAATAAACTGTACGCATCCAGGTTGAGCAGGTCATTAAAATCAAAATTAATGCGCTCCTGCATCGCAAGTCTGCGGAAAACCCCCACACTTAGCGGAATGCTGCACATGGTGACCAAGTAGCCTGTGCTAGCCAATACTTGTAACCAAACGGGCTGTTTGGTAGAAATATAAATCACCTGAAAAGCACGATGGAAAATAAGGATCAACCAAACGACCAACCCAATGTGGCATAACATATCTCCGAGAGATTGTCCTAGCCAGGAAGCATCCTTAAAAACCGGTTCGAATAAGGGCAAACTTCCAAACTGCTGGCCCGTAATATTCCATTTTAGGTTAAAGCCAATAAAAGCAAGCACCACGGCTAAAGGCAGCAAGACGCCCGCTATGTTGCCAAATTGAGCATTAAGCCAATCTGTTGTGCGGTCAATTAACACCAACAATACGCCAACAAAGAGCAAACTGGCCAACAATTTAATCCATTGCAACCAACTAGACTGCACCGTACCATCTGAATCAAGCCAACAGAGGTCTTTATTGCCAACCCGAATTGCAAAGTCCGTTTTTTCCGAACTGATCGTAATATTGTTTAAAATGGAAGCGTCGGCTGGAAATGGATGCTGCACTTGTGCATCCAGGGCATAACGAATCGGTACCAGGATGGAGGTCGTGGTCGAACTATTGCGGGTAGAAACCGCCATAAACCAGCCCAAAGGCAAGCGCAACACCTGTCGATCGTTATTGACTTCTAGGCTTTTTAATTCTTTTGGAGTGGGTAAAACGCGGGTATTGGACCAAAAAAGCAGCGAATCGGCGTGATGCTGTAAAATGGTATATGCTTGGTTCGATTGGGTAGTGAAATCAGCGGGCGTAGGTGTTGGATGTGCTTTTAGCCAATTTTGGGCAAGCAGCTCCTGTTCCGAACAAAACAGTGAAATTTCGTCGGCATGCTGTTGTAAGACTGCAGTATCTTTGTCCCACTGTCCCGCACTGACAGCAACCATCAACAGGATTGCCAACACTACACCATAAAGGAGCACTCGTTTAATCATCATACGGGTAATACTTGTGGGATTATCCCGAAGGAATCCTTCGGCAAAAGTAGGAGAACAAAGTTTACGCCAATACTGAATGGACGGTTAAAATTCTCTATTCAAATAAAAAGGATATGACAAAAATCGGACAAAACAAAATAGATTGTCTGATGGCCTGCAAAATAGGGTGTTTTTAGCGACCTTTGCAAAAGTAATCCATGATTTATGACATAATTCATTTGTTTTTAATCTTTAGGTCATACAAGGTGTAAAATTTATACATTTATAAATTTCAGCCCATGAAACGACCAAAGCATGGTTTTTATATAAATTTTGAACTACAGACCGCTCTGCCGCCTTTGCATTTTCCAATTTTGGGAAAAGCGGGGAGGAAAGTCCGGACAACATAGAGCACCGCACCACCTAACGGGTGGAGTTTGTTTGGTGTCACCTTCGGGTGAAAACAGGCAGGCATAGCAAGTGTCACAGAAAATTACCGCCCTGATGCAGTCTGTGTAAACAGATTGAAACAGGGTAAGGGTGAAAATGTGCGGTAAGAGCGCACGGCGCTGGTCGGCAACGGTCGGGGCGGATAAACCTTGCGGGTTGAAATGCCATGTACACCTTGGGTCGGATGATCTTTCGGGGTTGTCGGGTGTGTGTTGCTCGCACGCAGCAGTTTCGTATGGAATTGCATCAAGGGGGGTAGGCAGAACAGAACCTGTCAGTGATGACTGGTCCAGATAAATGGCAGAGCTGTTTCGAGCAATCGCGGCAGACAGAATCCGGCTTATAGGTCTGTAGTTTTTTTAACATTAACTTTTTTTAGCATGATGCGCTTTTTTGCATTCACCATCCTCCTATTCAGCATTTTTATGTTATCCTTTCGGAGTAAAACAACCCGCGTCGTTTTTTTTGGCGATAGTATTACCCAGGCGGGTGTTCAACCGGGTGGGTATATTGCACAGATTAATGATAGTCTTGTGCAAAAAAACAAGGCCCCTGAATATGAGTTAATTGGCGCGGGTATTGGCGGCAATAAGGTATATGACCTGTTTTTGCGTTTGGAGCCCGATGTATTGGATAAAAAGCCAGACCTGGTATTTTTGTATGTGGGGGTAAATGACGTTTGGCACAAAAGGAGTTTTGGCACAGGCACGGATGCTCCCAAGTTTGTGCAATTTTATGAAGCCTTGATTCAAAAAATTACCCAGAATGGGGCGCGCGTTGTGTTGTGTACCCCCGCTTGTATTGGTGAAAAAACGGATTTCAGCAATCCTTTGGATGGCGAATTGAACCAATATTCACAATTAATCCGGGATATTGCCCTAAAAAGTGGATTGCCTGTGGTCGATTTACGGAAGGCTTTTTTGGATTACAACCTGCGGCATAACCTGAAGAATCAGGAAAGTGGCATACTGACCACCGATGGGGTGCATTTGAATGAAAAAGGGAACCAGCTACTGGCGCAATTGATGCTTCCTTATTTGTAAATTAAGCAGGCGCGCTGTGATTATATGTTTTTATTTGCCAAAAATACAGCCTTTCCTGATCCATTTCCGAAAGGCGCGGTCATTCTAATTGATAAACCGCTGGGTTGGACCTCTTTTGATGTTGTTAATAAAGTGCGGCATCATTTAAAAAAACGCTTAGATAATAAAAAATTGAAGGTGGGGCATGCTGGCACACTCGATCCCCTTGCAACAGGCTTGCTGGTGATTTGTGTTGGCGATTACACCAAACGCATCGACGAATTTCAGGCGATGGCGAAGGCCTACACGGGTACTTTTACCTTTGGCGCCACTACGGCTTCTTATGATTTGGAAAAGCCCGCAGATACGATTTTTCCGACTGAACACCTGCATGATGACTTATTGAATGCGGTAATACAGCCGTTTATCGGAACGATCCAACAAGTGCCCCCTATGTATTCGGCCGTGAAAGTAGATGGTAAAAGGATGTACAAAAACGCACGGACTGGTGAAGTGGTGGAGATAGAGCCCCGCACAGTTCAAATTGACCGTTTTGATATATTTTCTTTG
>CAIVGO010000327.1 GCA_903905445.1 uncultured Bacteroidota bacterium | reverse complement strand
ACTGATGTTACCCAGCGCGCTGGCTTTTTCGATCAACCATTCGCGGTCAGAGACGTAGCGTCTTTCGGTGATGCGTTGGAGTAATTTGATCCCGCGGTCGCGGTCGCCTTGTTTGGAATTGAGCAATTGACTCAGGATACTGGCAAAATTAGCATTAAACGCAATGGTATCGGGCGGCAGGTTTTTTTGGGGCAGGCGCACCACAAAAATTCGGAAGGTTTCGGATTTGAAATCCGTCAAGTCCGATTTAAGTTCGTAATAGGTTTTGAGTTCCAGGCGTCGGGCGATGAGGGTAAATTTGACTTCCGGCATGCTCAAAGGCAAATGGTCGATTACCGCATTGTACGCTTGAACAGCAAAATAGTAATTGGCCAGGCAAAGGCGGTAATAAACGCGATCTGTGCTTTCCCCGAGCATTGCATCTTTATAGGTTTCCAAAAAATGGTAGGCCCAGGCGGTTTCTTTTACCTGCAAGGCCATGGTAACGGCATTGATGAAGGCGCTGGAAGTGATTTTGCCTTTATAAAAGATATGTCCGAGTTCGACATTCGTTTTCATGAGTCGAAACATGGTGTAGGCAAATTGGGCATGGCCATTATTGATCAGAATAATGCATATATTTCTTAAATAGGTGTAAAACGTTTGCAGGGTATGTCCGTCGAACAAGGCTTCATTTTCCTGCAAGTAATTAAGGATAAAGTTGAATTCTTCAACCTGGATATCGGTTTTGTACAACAATTTTTGAATATGTTGGTACACGAACAGCAGGGCAGGTGATTCGGAAGGTACTTGTTGGTAGGAATCTTTTAGGAGCGTTTGCAAAAAAGGGGGTGGATGAAGGTTGACCAATTTTTGCTGTAACAAGTATCGGTTTAGGAAGTCGTGCAGGTTAATTTGGTGGTAATCTTCGAACGATTGAATGATGTTCGGGAGGTCGAGGTCGCTGCGTTGGTTGTTGTGGAGGCTATTCCAGTCCAATTTTTCGTATTGAAACTGATAAAATTCGAGGGCGGTTTTGAGCGATTGTTTTTGATTGGCTTTGACGTAGGCTTCGAGCTGTTTGAAGCCCTGTTGGTATCGGGCCACCATACCTTTTGCTTTATAGACTTGCAGGATATCGAGCAGTTGGTGGAATTCGTTTTCGGGTTGCAGGTAATGTTGGTGGAGTTGGAAATTGCGCAAGCTTTTTCCGAGGTTGACCATGATTTTGTCGATTTTGCGTTCCACGAAGGCCTTTTGGGGAAACATCTGCGCAAACACGGCTTCTTTTTGCAAGGCTTCTTGCTGAAAATCAGGATGATGGTCCACGATAATTTCCAGGAGTTGGGTCGCTTCATTTCGGTCAAATGGTTGGTCGCGCATCGACCAGTAGAGATACTCTTGGAAAGAGGTCAATTGATCTTTGGTGAAGGTTTGTAAGACCTCTAACAAATTAGAGTTGATCATAATACCAAAAGTTGGTGGAAAACTTCCTGAAAAATGTACTACTTTTTTTTTGGGGCCTGCAATAATATTGCAGCAGATTGAAACAAACAACAACACTTTTAAAATTGCACACCCATGCGACACATTTTCTTTTCCTTGATGTTGGCAATTACAACAATTTGCCAAGCCAGCCCCAACACCACTACATATT
>CAIVGO010000326.1 GCA_903905445.1 uncultured Bacteroidota bacterium | reverse complement strand
CGGCCATCTGGGCCTCCAGGTATTGAATAACTTTTTCGGTATCCGTTGGATCAAATGTTTGCCAATTCCCGTGTTTTTTAAACCAGGTTGCCTGTCTTTTGGCGTAATTTCTGGAATGCTGCTGTATTTTATCAATGGCCGTTACACGGGAGATGTTTCCATCAAAATATTCAAAAAATTCTTCGTAACCAACTGTTCTTAAAGCACTTAGATCGCGATAAGGCAACAAAGAACGCGCTTCATCTTCCAATCCAGCATCCACCATTTCGAGCACGCGTGCATCGATGCGTGCGTATAACTGTGGGCGTGGTACATCGAGCAGCACATACAAAGGCTGAAAGGGGCGTTGTACTTTGGCGCCAGCGCGAAAACTGCTGTAAGGCTGTCCGGCAGCGATACACACTTCCAATGCCCTGCGCATGCGGGCGGGATTTTGACGGTCTACTTCGGCATAATAGGTGGGATCGAGGTTGGAAAGCGTTGTTTGCAGCCACGACAAGCCACCGCGCTCCATTTCAGCATCCACTTGTGCTTTAACTGTTTCGGGAACTTCCGGAAATTGATCCATTCCCTCGCAAAGTGTGCGTAGGTATAAGCCAGACCCACCACTCACAATGGCCACCGATTTCGTTTCAAAAATTTTATCCAGACAGAGGAGGGCATCGCGTTCAAAATCGCCCACGCTGTACGTTTGGGTCACGTCCAGGCTGTCAATAAAATGGTGTGGAGCAGCCGCCAACTCTGCTGCATTGGGTTTAGCGGTGCCAATAGACATGCCTCGGTAGAACTGTCGACTGTCGGCCGAAAGAATCTCCGTGTTAAAATGCCGGGCAAGTTGAATGGCCAAAGCCGTCTTGCCGGTAGCCGTTGCACCACCAATTACAATTAAATATTTCACAATCCGCAAAATTCTTTCTTTTTTCGCGCTTTCAGAAAAAGTACGCACATGAAATTCAGTTTAAAAGGCCAAAGTACGGGCAAATTTTATCCATATATCTCGCAAATTACGCCGTTGATGCTCTTGGCGTTCTTTCGCAAAATTTATTTGAACAATTTAAAGGGCGTTCCCACCAACGCACCGGTTATTTTGGCGGGCAACCATCCGACTGCTTTTGTAGATCCGATTTTGCTTTGTCTGTTTTTGGATCCACCTATATATAACATGACGCGGGGCGATATTTTCAAAAAGCCGTTTTACCGTAAATTGATGGAAAGCATTAATATGTTTCCGGTGTACCGCGTGCGCGACGGATATGCCACCCGAGATCGGAACGACGAAGTATTTGATTATTGTATTGAAAAATTGCGGCAGGAACGGGTGGTGACCATTTATGTAGAAGGCGAACACCATTTGGAAAAAGTAGTACGTCCAGCCAAAAAAGGCTTTGCCCGCATCGCTTTTGGTGCATTTGAGCGCTACGCCCAAGACAATCTGCAAATCATCCCGGCAGGGTGCAATTATCAGTGGGGCGACCGGCCGCGCGATACGACGATGGTGAATATCGGTCCTCCGATTTTTGTAAAAGATTATTGGGCTTTGTATCAGGAAAATCAGGCCTTGGCGATCAATAAATTATGTGCAGATTTGGAAGCGGCCTTAAAAAAGGTATGTTTTCACTTGGAGGACCCAGAGGATGCGCCTTTGACGGAACAATTGCTTGAATTACATCGGAGTACGCATTTGTTTACGGCTTTGCCCATTATACAATACAATACGCCGCGTTTTGAATTGGAAAAAGCCGTGTGTGATCGGGTAAATGAGATGCCTGCGTCTGAAAAGCAAGGTTTAAAAACAGAAACCGATGCCTATTTTTCAGAATTAGCGGCGGCTGGTGTAAGTGATCTTGCCTTGATGACACCGCAGCGGGGCAAATTATCTGGCTTGATCCTGTTTGTATTGGGTTTTATTCCGTTTATCGTAGGATACTTAAGTAGTTGGCCCTTAATGCGTTTGGCACATTGGTCGACCTATAAATTGGTAAAAAAGCGCGAGTTTATCGGCAGTGTGATGATGGGGATAGGCTTTTTGGCTGGTTTTGTGTATTATTTACTTTGGTTGATTGTGGGTATTGTAACGTTGCATCCGTTTTGGATTGGTTTGACGATCAGTTTGCCGCTTTTAGGCTGGTTTTCCGTGTTTTACCGCGAAATGTGGGCAGGTTGGGTTGCTGCGCGAAAAGCAAAGTTTCATCCTAAACGCGCGGAATTGTTGGCGCAAAGAGCCAAACTAAACTTTTAAAGTCAACGCAAAGTGGTCACGAAAATAGTTGGCGTCTAATCCATTGAAAATCAATTTTTTATCCATCCATCCTTTAAATCCATTTAAATCTGGGTTTATGTGGGTATTTCTTCGGATAAAATGATGAATCCGTGGTCAAATGGCTGTAAAGCATCTTTGAGGGTATCAAAATAGCCTGGACCATATTTTAGGTAATACGCCAGGAAATTTTCGCTGCGTTCCTGTAGACCATTACCTGGAAACAGTTTTTCCTTGAGTGCCCGTAATTGATTGAGGGTCACTTCATGCCGTTGTTTTTCGGCCTTCATTAAGCGCGCTTGCCACTGTTCGAGAGCAGCAGTGGTTTTGCTGGCATCGGCTCGAACCGCTTTATCCAGGGTTGGATCAATGGCAGCGGCTTTAGCGGCAAGTTGTTCATAAACTTGTGCAATTGCTTGAATTTCAGGCTGTAAGTTAATTTCACCGGATGCGTTGGTTTCGATGAACCGGCGAACCAACAGGTCGGTGTCTTCAAAGAACTCGGAAGCGGTAAACCCGAATTTTTGCAATTTCTTTTGTGCGTCTTTATCGAGCCAAAGCACCGAATTACGGCGTACCAGCATCGGATAAGGAATACCGAGGGTTTCAAATTGTGTTTTGCGCTCCAGCCAATAGGCCAATTCGCCGCCACCGCCCACATAGGCAAGGTTGGGCAGTACAAGTTCCTGAAATAAGGGGCGCAACACCACATTGGGTGAAAAATGTTCGGGGTGCTTTTCGAGCAAATCAAGTATTTCAGCCTCGCTCCATACGAGGTTTGTATTCAATGCTTTATAGATGCCATCTTCCAAAACGATCCGTTCGCGCAATCCTTTATCCAGGTAAAACAAATTGATCGCGCGGGGGGATGCTTGTGTTTTAAATCCTGCCGCGTTCAAGGCATCCGCGGTGGCACTGACCAAGGACTGTGAAGTTTGTTCGAGCAATTCCTGGCGCATCAGTGGGATAAATTCCCGTTTGAGCACCGGGTGGTTCATATTGAGCACCAACAAGCCAAACCGGCCAAAAAGCGCATGCAACAAAGCCTGGGTCGCGCTGGCAAAATCATCCGATTGGGTGTAGGCCTGTTCAAGTTGGGCAAATATTTCAACGGCAAAATCAGCGCTGCCCAGGATGTCTTTCAACTGATCGAGCAGGGGGCGTACTTGATCTGTGCGCATGCTGCCTACCGCGCCCGATTCGTTGGGTTCCCAGGTTAAAGCCTTGTTGAACAGGCTAATATGATTCAGTTCTTCCAGATCGTGGTCTTCACTGCCCAATACAAAAACAGGAATTACGGTTTTTCCCGTTTCTTTAGAGGCGGCTTCTGCAAGGGTAATGGTTGTGATCGCTTTATAAACAAAGTAGAGCGGACCTAAAAAGAGGGCAGGTTGATGGGCGGTGGTAACGGTATAGGTATCGGCTGCTAATAATTGTTCAATGTGTTGATTAACAAGTGCTTCTGCGGGAATTTTATGATATTGCTCCTTCAAAACCTGCACCAAAGCGGCGCGTGGGGTTTGAAACGGGGCACGGGCAGCGATCACGGCCTCGAAAGACGTTACTGCAGGTTCGTGTGCATAAAATGGTTTTAACTTTGGGTCGCCCGTGGCATAAGCAATGTCGGTTTTTGCGAGTTGGGGAACTTTTTCGAAAGCAAGCAGGGTTTTAAGCATCTTGAGTAGCTAGGCACGCATTTTAGTTGGACGGCAAATCTATGGCTAAACAGCGTCCAACTTACAATTGTTGGATGAAATTCAAAAAACCTATGGCAAACGGCAAATATCCCAGAACCTACCACTTCCCATTTTCACCTGGTGCGACCAACGACGATAAGGTCAGTGTAGATTGGGCGCCCATCACGGTGCATCCGTTGGTGATTACTGAAAAGTTGGATGGAGAAAACACGTGTTTGAAAAAAAGCGGTGTATTTGCACGTTCGCACAGTGCGCCAACCCGCAACCCCTGGGCCCAAAATATGTGGCCTATTTGGGATCGTGTACAGCATGATTTGGACGATTTGGAAATATTTGGGGAAAACTTATATGGTATCCACAGCATAGAATACAGCCAATTATCGGCTTATTTTTATGTTTTTGGTATTCGATCCGGCATGCAATGGCTATCGTGGGCCGAAGTACAACAATGGTGTTTTTTATTTGACTTGCCCGTTGTTCCGGTATTTCAAACCGGTGTTTTTACACCTGAAGGTCTGAAAACAACCATTTTGAAAGGAATGGAAACGGCCAGTTTGTTGGGAGGCACACGGGAAGGATTTGTGGTGCGTACCGAAGCGGCATTTCTGGAAGATCATTTTTCTGAAAACGTGTTAAAATACGTGCGCCCCAACCATGTACAAACTGATGAACACTGGACGCGCAACTGGCGCAAAGCACAACTCGTTTATTAAGAAGTAACCTCAAATCATGAAAAACTGGATCATCGATCAAAAGCCCAATTGGCCGCTGTTAGAAACCCTTCCCTGGGTAGCGGACATGCGCGCCTGCATGCAAGACCCTGTGTGGCATGCAGAGGGGGATGTACTTACCCATACTAAAATGGTGCTCCAAGAACTTGTACAACTCCCTGAATTTCAATCTTTAAATATATCTGACAAGTCTTTATTGGTGTGGGCTGCTTTGTTGCATGATGTCGCCAAGCCGCACACCACAAAATTGGAAGAAGGGCGTATCGTAAGTCCGAGACACGCAGCGGTCGGTGAAAAAGTGAGTCGGGAAATGTTGTGGGATATGCCTTTTGAGCAGCGAGAGCAAATATGCGCACTGGTTCGATTGCACGGTTTGCCCCTTTGGTCGCTGGATAAAGACAACCCCAATCGCTCAGTAGTTAGCGCCAGTTTGCGGGTGCGCAATGATTTGATTTATATATTGGCCAAAGCCGACGTACTGGGCCGCATCAGTACCGGGCAAACGGAATATTTAGAACGCCTGGAGTATTTTAAAGAATTATGTATTGAAAATGAATGTTTTAGCGCGCCCAAACAGTTTTTTAATGCGCATAGTCAATTTCGTTTTTTCCAAACAGATGCCCCTTATCCAGCGCAATTATTTGACGATACGGCTTTTGAAATCACGATCATGTCGGGATTGCCGGGGAGCGGGAAAGACACGTATGCAGCCAACCGGAATTTGCCGGTAATTAGTTTAGACGCCTTGCGTAAAACCTTGAAAATCAAGCCCGATGATCGCGATGGACAGGGTAGGGTAGCCCAGGAAGCGTATCAAATGGCGAAGGCTTATGCGGGTAAAAAGCAGTCGTTTATATGGAATAGCACCAATTTAACCAAAATGATGCGCGATCGGGTTGTCAATACCCTGGCGGTGTACAATCCGCGTTTTCGCATTGTTTATGTAGAGTCTTCCCTCGAAAAAATGATGGAACGCCGTGGAGCCAGTATTCCGCATGCGCGTTTGCGGGATATGTTGCAAAAACTGGATTTACCCTTGGCCGAAGAGGTGCATTCGATTGAATATCGGCGGTCTTAATTTTTTTATCCCTGACCTTTTCCCCATCTTTGCGGCGCGTGCGGCAATTTGTTGTATATTGCTGTGCATCTTACCAATTCATTTTTTATAAATCGCTATGTCAGAGAAGATTATATTTTCAATGTCCGGGGTGAGTAAAACCTTTCCTCCGAGCAAACAGGTGCTTAAAAACATCTGGCTTTCCTTTTATTACGGCGCAAAAATCGGGGTGCTGGGTTTGAATGGTTCGGGTAAATCGACCTTGCTGAAAATTATCGCAGGGGTTGACCAGAACTACGAAGGCAAAATCGAATTTGAAAAAACATTTAAGATTGGTTACCTCGAACAGGAGCCAACCATGGATGAAAGCAAAACCGTTCGGCAAATTGTAGAAGAAGCCGTGGCCGATATTGTGGCTTTGTTGAAAGAAAACGAGGACATCGGCACGAAACTCGGTGAAGTGACCGACGATGACGAGATGATGCGCCTGATTGAACGCCAGGGCGAAGTGTTGGAGCAAATTGAACACGTGAATGGCTGGGAACTGGATTACCGCCTGGATGTTTTCATGGATGCCCTGCGTTGTCCGGATAATGATAAAATGATCAAGGTATGCTCAGGTGGTGAACGTCGCCGTGTTGCCTTGGCGCGCTTGCTGCTCAGCCAACCCGATATTTTGTTGCTCGATGAGCCTACCAACCACTTGGATGCCGAATCGGTGGCCTGGTTGGAACAATACCTGCAAAATTTCCCGGGTACTGTTATTGCAGTTACCCACGACCGGTACTTCCTCGATAATGTGGCAGGCTGGATTTTGGAACTCGACCGCGGAGAGGGTATTCCATGGCAGGGCAACTATTCTACCTGGCTGGATCAGAAAAATAAACGCCTTCAACAGGAGGCCCGTGAAGACGACAAACGCCGCAAAACCCTGGAGCGTGAGTTGGAGTGGGTACGCATGTCGCCCAAAGCCCGCCAAAGCAAGGGTAAAGCCCGTTTGAATGCCTACGAAAAAATGGCCGGAGAAGAAGGCCGCGAAAAAGAAAACAAACTGGAACTCTGGATTCCGGGCGGCCCGCGTTTGGGCGACCTGGTGATTCAAACCAAGAATATCTCCAAGTCTTTCGGTGATCG
>CAIVGO010000325.1 GCA_903905445.1 uncultured Bacteroidota bacterium | reverse complement strand
CGCATCAAAATTTCCACATCAAATCCGAGTTCGCGCAACTTTTCCTGGCTGAGTTCATCCAGGTTTTTGATTTCCAGCACTTTCCCTTCTTTATTTTTAAAGGTCAGGATCACACTTTCTTTGTTTTCCACATTTTGCTGGGCAATTTGGGCGCGGTGGGCCATGTCATCGGCCAGGTGAATGGCGTGTTGCAACTGCTCTAAGGCGTTTCGTTCTTTGTCCTGAGCCGCTTGCAGGGATTGTTGCATGGCCTCTGTTTTTACAATATGTTGGCTGAGCACATTTTTCAGGTCTTCCACTTGTGCTTTTGCGGCATTGAGTTCGTTTTCGCGGGCCCGTTTTTCTTCTTCAGCACGTTGGGCGATGAGGCGCGCGTGTTCGGCCTGGTCGCGGCGGGCAAGTTCTTCACTGTTGATCAACGCATTACAGTTTTGAAGCGACAGTAATTTTTCGAGGCTGACAATATCCACCGAGACAATATAATCGACCCGAAATTGCTCGGAGCTGCTGTACACCTCGCCACCTACGCTGAATACCACGCCACTGACTTCCGCTTCCGAACTTACTTTTTGGTAGGCGCGGGTGTACACCGTGGTGAGTTTGGCAGAACGTATATAATAGGTCTTCTTGCGGGTTTCGGGGCTTACATTGCCCGAGGCGCGACAAATTTCCACGTATGGAATATAATCTTCGGGCAAAAACGCATGCCCAATATCCGTAATAATGATTTCCCGAATCGCGTCGCGGTCAACTTTGGTAGACGCAATGCTGTACGCGCCATTAAATTTGAATTTTGAATCAATTTTGGCACTAAAAATTACATCCGAGGTAGAGGTGGTAATGATGGGCGGCTTGTCTTGCCGAACAAAACGCGTCAGCACCGTCGTTTTATTTTCATCAATCAAAATCATGGCACCCACCAACTGATCAATCTTGTTTACAAATCCTGCAAGGCCTTTGATGAACGTGCGTTGCTTGTACGAATCCGGTAAGTCAAGCCCCAAAGTCACCGGACTTAGTTTGATTTTACGCGAACTTTGGGCAGGGAGTGCGGGTGTGACCGCAAGCAAGAGGAATAAAGCGATAAATGGGCGCATAGCGAAACAAGATTGATTTGGCCGAAAACGAAGATCGGCGCGGCAAAAGTATTCGAGAAAATGTGTTTTTGCCTAAATTGGACATGCTAAATGGCATAAAGCCATTACCTTAGCACTATTCTTTTGCATGTTGGCAATCGCGGCTTGTATACCCGCACTTGCGAACAAACCCAACGATATAGGACCATGTTTGAACGACAAGCCCGCCAACCCTTTCCAATCCGCAATATTGTAGTACTGGCCGTTGCCGTACTCCTGTTCTTTTTATACCTAGCCGGCAAGTTCGAAAAGCAACCGGAGGGATCCATACTTGAAAATAAGGAAGAAAAAGCGGTAAAAGATGCGGGCCTTACCCCTGCCGAGTGGTTTCATCTGCTGCGTGAATACCCCGATTTTAAAACCAATGTGCCTGCTTATTCCCAGGCCATGACCCAACTGCGCAATGCCAGCCAGCAACGCGGTAGTTTTGATGGGTTTACGGCCCCCTGGACCCAAGAAGGTCCGGGCAACATCGGGGCTAGGATCAATACCATTAAGGTGCACCCGACCAACCCAAACATTATTTATATCGGGTACTCAACCGGCGGTGTGTGGAAAACGGTAGATGGCGGCCAAAACTGGTTCCCGATTTTTGACCAGCAAGCCTTTTTATCCATTGGCGACATCGAACTGGACCCACAAAATCCTAACACTGTGTACGTGGGTACCGGCGATCCGAATGTAAGCGGCTATCCGTTCATCGGCGACGGATTATGGAAAAGTACCAACGGCGGTCAAAGCTGGCAGCACCTCGGACTTACCAATCAGCGTATTATCAGCAAAATCGTCGTGCATCCTACCAATGCCAACATCCTGTATGTGGCAACCATGGGCTTGCCGTTTGAACGCAACAACGACCGCGGTCTGTATAAAACCATCAATGGCGGACAATCCTGGCAGCAAGTGTTGTTCGTATCCGACCAGACGGGTGCCATCGACTTAAAAATTTCACCTGCCGATCCCAATGTGCTGTATGTTGCCATGTGGGATCGCATCCGAAATAACCAGGAAAGCGTGGTCATTGGCAACAATGCCCGAATTTGGAAAACCAGCAATGCCGGCGCAAACTGGACCATGCTGGCGGGCGGCCTACCGGAAACAGAAAAAAGCCGGATCGGGCTCGAAATAGACGCCACCAATGCCAACCACCTGGTAGCCATTTATGCCGATACAGACCTTACTTTTGATACCATTTTTGAATCGTTTGATGCAGGTGCCAATTGGGCGCCGATGGATTTAATCGGGCTGGACGCAGGGTTTCAAGCCAATTTTGCCTGGTATTTTGGCAAAATCTTCATCAATCCTTACCGTGCGCAAGACCTGTTTACCTGCGGCGTTTCACTTTGGCGCTCCAAAGATGCGGGGGTGAACTGGTACCAGGCTACACCGGATTGGTGGACGTACGAGGTGCATGCCGACAAACACGATATGGCTTTTATCAGTGCCAATACCTACCTGGTAGCCACAGATGGCGGTTTGTATAAAACCACCGATGATGGTCAAAGCTGGCTTAAAATTGAAAATATTCCGACCAACCAGGCCTATCGCGTAGCATACAATCCCTTTTTTACCGATTTTTATTATTGCGGATTGCAGGATAATGGCACTACTGCGGGCGACAAAGCAAGCATCAATGAATGGCCGCGCTTGTTTGGCGGCGACGGTTTTCAAACGGTATTTCACCCCGTAAACCCGGATATTTTTTATTTTGAAACACAAGACGGGGCCATTTACGGAACCGCCGACGGCACCGGATTTATTGATGCGGCGACCAACGGCATTGACGAAGCAGACCGCCGCAGTTGGGACATGCAATACCAAATCAGTGCCCACGATCCTGAAATCATGTACACCGGCACGTATCGGATTTATCAAAGTTATGGCCATTTGCCTACCTGGTTTCCAATCAGCGAAGACCTGACCGATGGCATCGTTTTTGGCGCGCGTTTCCATGTCATCACCACGGTGCACGAAAGTCCGGTGAACCCTGAAAACGTATATGCAGGAACTTCAGATGGCAATGTTTGGCATGGCAATCCTTTTACCCAAACCTGGACCAATATTAGCAATAACCTGCCCGACCGATATGTTTCTTGTGTAAAAGGCTCGCCCAACGAGGCCGATCGGGTGTTTGTATCCCATACCGGCTATAAATCCAATGATTTTACGGCGCGCATCCATCGTTCGGATGATAAAGGCAACAACTGGACCTCTATTTCAGGTGATATGCCCAATTTTGCGGTCAATGATCTGCTTATTTTGCCGGGCCACCAGGATTCAGTGTTGTTTGCAGCCACCGATGGGGGTGTTTATGGCACCTTGAATGGCGGCCAGCACTGGGAACGCCTGGGAGCGGGCATGCCCATTGTGCCGGTGTACGATATTGAGTGGAATATTGATAAAAAAACCTTGTTTGCGGGCACCTTTGGCCGTAGTATTTATTCGTTTCCGCTGGATTCCCTTAAAATAGGCGGCGATGTATCTACTTCGGCACCGGGGAATGCCCGCAATGCCCGCTTGCATGTAACGCCCAACTTGGTGCATGCACAAACCACCATCACGGTCGAAAACCTGAAATCACGTCAAATGGCGGAGATTCTGGTAACTGACTTATCAGGCCGGGTAGTTTGGAAAACGCAATGTCAGGGTTTTGGTAAACATGCATTACCCCTCGAAACCCAACAATTGCCATCGGGCATGTATGTGGTGTTTGCGCAATCCGACGGGCGCGTGTGGGCCCATGAGAAATTTGTGGTGGTCGCCAAATGAACCGATTAATACATAAACCCGGCCTGCCTTTTTACTTTTTGGCCTTGTTGCTGGGTTTTGGTTTTTTGTATGCTTTTTTAGTGCCGCCCTTTCAATCGCCGGATGAACCGAACCATTTTTTGCGCGCCTGGCAGGTTTCCAATGGCCAGTTTATTGCCCAAAAAACACCCGATCATCGCCTGGGCGGGGTTTTGCCGAAGGGTTTACAGGCGTTTACCCAATCCTTTCAATTTTTAAGGACCGAGCCTGCGCGGCGTATTTCGATCCATCAGGTACTTGCGTCAAACAATATAAAAGTAAATGCGTCGGAGCAGGACTTTTTAGATTTTGCCAATACGGCCATTTACGCCCCGACCGCCTACCTGCCCCAGACATTGGGTATTGGCCTTGGCAAAGGCTTGGGCTGGGGACTATTGGGGTGTTTGTATGCAGCGCGCTGTGCCAATTTGCTCGTTTGGGGCTTATTATGGTGGTGGGCTTTGTATTTATTTCCTTTTCAGCAACGGGCTATGGCAGCACTTGCCTTGATGCCGGCCTCCTTGGTGCTGGCGGCAAGTTGCAATGCCGATGTGATTACCAATGGTTTGTGCATCCTGATTTTTGCCGGACTTTTAAGTCGACGACCGTCGCTGTTTTATGGGTGTGTAGCCGCCCTGCTGATGGTGTCGATTCATAAATTAGTCACTTTGCCGTTGGTGTTGTTGTTTTGGGTGAATGCACCCAAAAAGCACGTTCGCAACCTATTATATAGTCTGATGATTGGTGTCGCAGCAATAGGCTGGGCCCTTTTTGCAAACCAATGGTTCATTCCCTACGATGCTTATCACCCGGATTTTAGGGATACCCAAACCCTGAATGCGGGGGTGGATCCTGCTGGGCAATTGCAATGGATTTTCGGTCATCCGTTCGCCTTTGTCCGCATTGTATGGGGCTCGTACCTGCAAGCATTGCCTTCTACCACAGCACACTGGGTTGGAAAATTTGGTTGGGAAAAAAATTACTTGCCTGCGGGCTGGATTGCGCTGCTGCTTGGTTTGTTTATCGTCCTTGCAAGCACGGAAAAAAACCAGGCCACCCGCAATCAACGTGGCCTCGCTGCTTTGGCGGCGCTGCTCTACCTGATCTTGTTTGCAATTACCATGTTCGCTTTATGGCATCCGGTGGGCGCGCCGGTACTTAGCAATTTGCAAGGGCGCTATTTTGTCCCCATTTTGCCGCTTTTGGTATATGCTGCTGGGAATCAATATTTTAAAATAAATGAAAAATGGGTAAATGTCGGGATGGGGAGCATCTTTTGCCTGGGCAACCTGGCCATGGTCGTTGCGATTTGGATGCGCTATTACGGATAAGCATTAGTCCTCCTCAAACAAATCAAAAATGGTATCCAGCGTATCAAAAGACTTAATACCCACTTGCTCCTCTTCGCCGCCTTGCAGGTTGAGTCCTGCTGGCTGCACTTGCTCCATGATCGTCTGCACCGTTTCTGTATCCAAATGAATATGGAGTAAAAACGGGTATTTTGCACAAAGATGTTGCAACAGATCAGCGTGTGCTGGCCAATGGGCAGCGGTTATTTCCAGGATAAAATATTGAACAAAAGGTGCTTTTTCGGCACAAATTTCAAGCAATGCGGCTGGTATAGGTGGCCACTCAAGCTGCAACAACACGGGCCAATCGGCCAATACGGCCAAATCTTGGGTGTCTGGCAGTCCCGCAAGCTGTACCGCATCCAGCTCAAAGAAACGCGCTGCTTCGGCAACGACCGTTATGGGGGTATGGGCAAATTCGCCCACAATTTGGGGTCCTTCCACCCAAGCGCGCATGGCCTTCATGTACATCGGATCCAGGTAGCCTTCGGTGCCTTCTACCAGGTTAAATCCTAAAAACGCGACGGATTTAGCAGCAAAATAACGCGCATCGGTGAGGTTGGTGATGCAGGCGGCTTTAATTATCGGATATCCCATTTCCGGGTTTTAAAAAAGCGAATAATCAGGTACAGCAACAGTCCTGCTGGACTCGTAAGCTTGGTGAGTATGAGGCTGTGGACCTGAAAAATCGTGTGGATTTTGTGTTGTTGTACATCATGCACCTGCCT
>CAIVGO010000324.1 GCA_903905445.1 uncultured Bacteroidota bacterium | reverse complement strand
ATTCCCCATGGGGCCAACTCGATGTTATCGGTGGCCACTAATTTGCAAATTTCCGGCTGGTGAAAACCCTGGGTAAGGGTTTGGGTAGCGCTAGATAAGGTCAGGATAAACGGCTCGCCCACGGTATAGGAAAAATAGCGGTTTCCCTGTTGGGCATTTTTACCAGCAGCAGCAACTACCTGCTGACAAAGGCTATTTACCTGGGCATTTGCCTGTAGATAAAAGCCTGAAAGGATAAGCGCAAAAATTAAGGATCGGTTCATGTTGACAGTATTACAGATTAATATCACAAAGTAACGGTAATTTGCACATGTTGCACCTTGAAATTGCGCAGCTGTCGCATTTCCGTCATTTTACAATAAAATTGCATTCATCAAAAAGCATACCGTAATGCTATAACCGCCCCGTGAACCAACCCATGCCGCCTTTTACGGCCTTAATTTAGTACGATTATACCATTACGCATGGTGCAATTGTGTGCCATTTCGGCCGGATGGGGTTGCCGCTAGAAAATCAGCCAATAAGGCACTTAGTTTGTCGGTTTCGACCAAAAAGCCATCATGCCCAAAATCGGAACTAATTTCAGCATAACGGGCATTGGGAATGTGGGCGGCAAGAAACTGTTGCTCAACTGGTGGGAAAAGCATGTCAGAACTAATACTGATGCTGAAGGTGCGTGCCTGAATGCCTTTTAATACGGATTCCAAGGATCCTCGATTACGCCCGATATGGTGGCTGTCCATGGCCTGTGAAAGGCGGTAGTAGGAAAATGCGTTAAACCGCCGGGATAGTTTTTCACCTTGATATTGTTGATAGGAGGCTGCCAAATAGTGATCAAATAGGGGGGCAGGATCGGTTTGTGTTTGCCGATAGGCGTCATAATGGCGGTAGGAGAGGAGGGCCATCGCGCGGGCAGCACGCATCCCTGCATCGCCTGCTTTTTCGAACGATTGCTGCCAGCTGGTATCGGCAGCAATGGCCATGCGCTGGGACTCATTAAAGGCAATGCCCCAGGCCGAGTGCCGGGCATTGGTGGCAATTAATACCAGATTTTCAACGAGATTGGGCTGATCGATTACCCACTCCTGGGCCTGTTGTCCACCTAAAGATCCGCCAATGAGGAGGTGTATTTTTTGAATGTTTAAATGTTTGCGCAACGCTTCATGGGCCATCGCCATATCGCGCACCGTTACAATGGGAAACTGATGGTAATAAGGTGTATTTGTACCCGGTTGAATCGACAGAGGCCCCTCTGTGCCGTAACACGATCCTAAGATATTGGCACACACGATATAATAATCGCGTGGATTAAATAAATCATTGGGACCAAATAAACCACTCCACCAATCAAATACGTCGGAGTTGGCGGTGAGTGCGTGGCATACCCAAACAACAGGCTTGGATGGGTCGCCAAAGGTATGATACGCAAGGGTGGGCTGGGGGAGGGTATCGCCCCGTTCGAGGATGAAGGTGGAGGATAGGGTAAAAGATTGTACGCTCATGAAAGATGCCATGGATCAATAAAAAGGTTGATTTTTAAAAAAAGGCTGCCTCAAATAATGTATTCCAACGTTTTCTGAAGCGGAAAAATCCAATTGAGGCAGCCATGCATCCATTATTTATTGCACCAGGGCTTTTGCATCAATTTTATCAAACGCTTGCTCAAAATCGGCGATCAAATCATCGATGTGCTCAATTCCTGCCGAAATGCGCAACAAGGTAGGCACCACGCCCGCGGCTTTTTGCTCCTGGTCATCCAATTGCTGGTGGGTCGTAGCGGCCGGTTGAATAATGAGGGTTTTAGAATCACCCACATTGGCCAAATGGCTCACAATCTTAAGGTTATCAACTACCGTGGTGGCATTTTCCTTGTCGCCTTTTAATACGATGCTCAATACACCACCAGCGCCGCGTTTCAGGTATTGCTGCGCCAATTTGTATTGTGGGCTCGATGGCAGTCCGGGATAATTAACCCATTCCACTTTGGGATGTTTTTCAAAGTATTCGGCCAGTTTTTGCGCATTTTGTACGATGCGTTCTACGCGCAAAGAAAGCGTTTCTAGTCCTTGAATCAATAAAAAAGAATTGAAAGGGCTGAGCGCCGGACCAAAATCGCGCAAACCTTCCACCCGCGCACGAATGATGAACGCGATGTTGCCAAATGGGCCATCCGTACCAAATACTTCCCAGAATTTCAATCCATGATAACCCTCAGAAGGTTCGGTAAACTGTGGGTATTTGCCATTGCCCCAGTTGAAATTACCGCCATCGACAATCACACCGCCGATGCTATTGCCATGTCCGCCAATCCATTTGGTGGCCGATTCTACCACAATATGTGCACCATGTTCGAGCGGACGGAACAAATAACCTCCAGCGCCAAAGGTATTGTCGACGATCAGGGGCAAGTCGTATTTTTTAGCGAGTGCAGCAAATTTTTCAAAATCGGGGATGTTAAAGCCTGGATTACCTACTGTTTCGAGGTAAATGGCCTTTGTATTGGCGTCAATGAGCGGTTCAAAGGTTTCGGGTTTGTCTCCATCGGCAAAACGCACCTCAATACCCAAACGTTTGAAGGCGACTTTAAACTGATTGTACGTACCGCCATACAAGTAACTGGTACTCACAAAATTGTCACCTGCCTGCAGGATGTTGTTGAGGGCAATAAATTGGGCCGCCTGACCAGAACCCACCGCCAAGGCAGCAACACCTCCTTCGAGGGCAGCAATGCGTTTTTCAAACACATCGGTCGTAGGGTTCATGATGCGGGTGTAAATGTTGCCAAACTCCTTGAGCGCAAATAAGTTAGCGCCATGTTCGCTGTCGTTGAATACAAACGAACTGGTTTGGTAAATCGGTACCGCGCGGCTGTTGGTATCTTTGTCGGGTGTGTGGCCAGCGTGTACCTGGAGTGTTTCAAAGTGCAATGGATTGGACATCTTGTACAAGTGTTTGAAGTGAATAAAAACAAAAAGGCCTTTCGGATCTGGTGTCCGAAAGGCCTTTTTATGGTGCGACTATATTTTTATCTAAAATATGCCATCATCATGCAAATATCCTTGCGGTCGTCCAGAAACCGAACAACAACAACAACAAATGCACATAATCGCTACTGCATTGCCGAAGGTACAAGGGTTGATATTTGCGAAATTGATTTTCATTCCCGCAAAGAAGGGGTTTATTGGAGGAGGTTTGCAAATTTTTAATTGTTAAAATTTTATTAAGGGCCTGTTTTAGAAAATTCCTGCATCTTGCTGGCCAATAAACCAGGATTAAAGTGGATTTGAAGGATGGATGGATAAAAAATGATTTTCAATAGATTAGCACCCAGCCGTTTTCAAAACCACTTAGGGTTGGCAAATAAATACAATGAAAAACCAGCAAATCGGAAAACAAGGCGAGGATCTGGCTGCGGAGATGCTGGCAGCCAAGGGATTTCGCATTGTTGAACGCAATTACCGGGCGGGCAGGATCGAATTGGATATTATTGCCTGGGCCCATGATCGCCTCCTGGTATTTGTAGAAGTGAAAACCCGCAGTTCAGACGATTTCGGCGGACCGCTCGATGCAGTGGATGCCAAAAAGCAGGCGCGCATGGCCCGTGCAGCCGCCTGGTATATGGACACGATCGGTTACGACTGGGAAATCCGATTTGATATCGTTGCAATCTGGTTAAAAGACGACAAATTGCAAGAAATACGGCATGTGGAAGACGCATTTTTCCCAACAGGCTGATCAGACAATTTGAAATTGTTACTTTCGTGCTCCGTTTACTCACACAAACACATTATCCATGTATCGAATATTCCTTTTCATGCTCCTGCTGGGTGCTTCCGGCCTTGTTCAAGCGCAAAATATCAACAATGTATTTCGCTCAAAAATGACGTTTCCGGGTCAAACCTTAGCCAATGTGTGGGGCTACGCGGCCAATGGACGAGAATACGCCTTGCTGGGTGCCGCAAAAGGTTTGATCATTGTAGATATTACCAATCCCGACCAACCGGTGCAGATTGTGCAAATTCCGGGACCAAACAACCTTTGGAAAGAAATTAAAACCTATAAGCATTACGCCTATGTGGTGTCGGAAGGCGGCATGGGTGTGCAAATTGTGGATTTGACCAATTTACCTTCCCCTAATTTGCCCTCCAAATTTTACAAAGGCGATGGCGTGATTGCCAACCAATTGAATACCATTCACGCCTTGCATATTGATACGACTAAAGGCTTTTTGTACGCCTGGGGCGGTGGTTTGTTCAACGGCGGTGCTAAGATCATTAACCTCAATCCAGACCCCTACAACCCAACCTACACGGCAAAATACGACCTGCTTGGGTATATCCACGATGGTTTTGTAGACAATGATACGATGTACGCAGGTCATATTTATGCCGGGTATTTTTCGATGGTCAATATGAACGACAAGGCCAACCCGGAACTGCTCAATACCCAAAATACGCCCGACAATTTTACCCATAATACCTGGTTGAGTGACGATCGGCGCACCATATTTACGACCGACGAACGCAATAATTCATTTTTGGCGTCGTACGATGTTTCTAACCCCGACGACATCAAATTTTTAGATAAAATTCAAAGCAACCCTGGTAGTAATTCCATTGTACACAATACGTATTATTTAAATGGATATGCGGTAACCTCTTGGTATAAAGATGGTTATACAATTGTGGATGCTACCCGTCCGGCCAATTTGATCCAAGTGGGCAATTATGATACCTACCCGGAAGCAGGCGGCGGCTTTGATGGCTGCTGGGGCGTTTATCCTTATTTGTCTTCCGGTACCATCATCGCTTCCAACATCGAAGCGGCAGGTACCGCGGATGGTGAGGTGTATTTTACCACACCTACTTATGTGCGCGCCTGCTACCTGGAAGGCTTGGTGAAAGATGCTGCGACGGGGCTACCTATTTTTAATGCGCAGGTTAATGTGTTGAATTCCAGCATTTTATTGTCGGCCGACCAAAGTGGTATTTTCAGAGGCGGACAATTGACGCCCGGTGTTTTTACCGTAGAGGTAACGATGGCGGGTTATCAGCCGTTTATTACCCAAATTCAATTGGAAAACGGGGTTTTAACCGAATTGAACGTTGAATTGTACCCTTTGGGCAATTTGAAAGTAAATGGACAGGTGGTGCGTGAAACCGACCAAACGCCGGTCAGTGGCGCGCAAGTATGGTTGTATGGTGACTATGACAGTTATAATCGGACCACCGATGCGCAAGGCAATTTTGCATTTTCCGGCATCAATCCCGGCGTGTATAGCATCAGTGGATCTGAGCCAATCGATGGCATGCAAATGCTCAACAACCAAAAATTGACACGCGATACCACCATTCGGATCGAATTGTACAAAAACTACCGCCGGGATCCGAACCCGGGCGTCCGAAACCCGCGTTCTACTTTATCCGAAATGATTTTTCCTAATCCGTTTGGCAACCACTTTACCTGTACGCCGCCCATCGGACTCGAACATGCGCAGGTGCGGGTGTACAATGTGTTGGGCGCCTTGATGTTGACACAACCCTTAACCGACGGCAATGCGTACACTTTTGGACAAAACTGGGCATCGGGCGTGTATCAATTGCAGTTATTGGATGGAGAAACAGTACTAGAAACGCTCAAAATTGTGAAGCAATAGTAGATTTAAAACGCCCGTGGCAAATGAAGTCTGCCCTGAAAAAATATTTAACGCTTGTCCTGCTTTGCGCCATCAGCAGCATGCAGGCGCAATCGCCTTACCAGCTCAGTTGGAAAAAAGAAGCAACCCTTATGGTGCCTACCGGAGCCGTACTGGGTGCTTCTTTTTGGTTGAAAGCGCGTATGGAGCCTTTGAGCATGGCACAAATAAATGGCTTAAACAGGAATTCGGTTTCGCGCTTCGATCGGATTGCCACATACCAATATAGCCATCGGGCTGGCAAATGGAGCGATTATTTGTTCGAAACCTCCTTGTTGTTTCCGATCCTGCTGTTGGCGGACGCACCCATCCGAAAAGATGTTTGGAAAGTAGGCATCATTACCACCGAAACCTTGTTGATTTCCAGCACTTTAACTGCCCTGACCAAAGTACTGGCCAAACGTGCGCGTCCTTTTGTGTACAACCCCGATGCGCCTTTGGGCGAAAAACAAAACAAAGACGCCCGGTATTCCTTCTTTTCAGGCCATACATCTGGGACCGCCTGCTTATCCGTAGTCGCGGCCAAAATATGGAGCGATTATCACCCCGGTTCCGGGTGGAAACCCCTGGTTTGGTCTACGGCCTTAGCCTGGCCCGCCGCAGTCGGCATCCTGCGCGTGAAAGCCGGCAAACATTTCCCGACTGATGTTTTGGTGGGGTATGCGGTCGGATTTGCCTGTGGATACTTCCTTCCGAAGATACATTTTAAGAACTAGGCCGTTAACAATATTCAAACCTGCCTACACACGCGTACCAACTTTCCTATCTTTGCCACGATAAGGCGACAAATGGTCGCTTTCCAGCCACTTCATGCATCAAAATACTGCCCTCCAATTCCGGGAAGTCGTCGCACAATGCCGCAGCCTGTTCCTGAAAAAAACAGCCGATTATGGCACGGCCTGGCGTATCCTGCGCCTGTCGAGCATCACCGACCAATTGTACATCAAAGCGATGCGCATTCGGAGTATTCAGGAAAAAGGCGCCCAAAAAGTGGCCGATCCCATTGAAGGTGAGTTTGTTGGATTGGTGAACTACAGCATCATGGCCCTGATTCAAACCAATTTGTCGGCCGATACCCCTTTGGAATTGCCCGCCGAGGAAGTTGCCATTTTGTACGACCAGCAAATTGCGGTAAACTTTGAATTGCTGGAATCCAAAAACCACGATTACGACGAAGCCTGGCGCATGATGCGCGTGAGCAGCATGACCGACCTGATTTTACAAAAACTCCTGCGCATCAAACAAATAGAAGACAATGAAGGCAAAACCCTGGTGTCGGAAGGCCTGGAAGCCAATTACCGCGATATCATCAATTACGCCTGCTTCTGCTTGATCCGCTTGATGGAAGACAAACAAGATATTTGAACTAAAAAACAATTTTCGCACATACCATGAACGATTTATCTACCCTTATCATTCAATTTGCCCTTGCTGGTGCTGTATTGACCGGCCTTACCGTTTGGGCAAAAAAGCATAAAAACATTTTCTGGACCTTTTTGCAGCACTTTTGCGGCGTTTGGTTCATTTTTTCCGGCTTAGTAAAGGCCGTTGACCCGATTGGTACCGCTTACAAAATGGAAGACTATTTTGAGGCTTTTGAACAAACTTTTGAAGGTTTGAACAATGTATTTGCCAATTTAGCGCCGTTGTTCCCTTGGTTGGCCAAGTACAGCACCGGATTTTCCATCACCATGATTGTATTGGAAATTGTGCTGGGCGTAATGCTCATCATAGGGTACCGACGCCAATTGACGGCCTGGTTGTTTTTCCTGTTGGTGGTGTTCTTCACCTTGTTGACCGGCTTTACCTTCCTGACCGGTTACGTACCTACGGAAGCCAACTTTTTTGATTTTGCCAAATGGGGCCCTTATTTAAAAACCCAGATGCGGGTAACCGACTGCGGTTGTTTCGGTGATTTTATCAAATTGGATCCCAAGATTTCCTTCTTCAAGGATTGCGGCTTGATGATTCCAGCCTTGTTGTTTTTGTTGTTTTTCCGCAAAATGCACCAATTGTGGACGCCGCGTGTACGTGAATACGCAACATTCGGCAGCGTGGTTTTATTCCTTGTGATGTGCCTGCAAAATACCTATTGGGATTTGCCCATGGTCGATTTCCGTCCATTCAAAATTGGCGCTGATGTGAAGCAGCGCAAAGCCCAAGAAGAAGAAGCCCGCGGCAACGTAGAAGTACTCGGCTGGATATTGGAAAATACCAAAACCGGCGAAAAAATGACCTTTATGGAGCCAGAACCGGGTAAAATCACCTACTACAAGCAATACACCAAGGATGCAGGTTGGAAAGTACTTGATCAGATCAAAAACGATCCATTCCTGAAAATTGATGGTAAAAACGTGCCCTTCCCAAGCACCAAAGTCAGCGATTTCGCGATTGAAGACCCACAGAACGGCGAAGTAACGGAAGACCTGCTCAACGAAGAAGGCTACAGTTTGATGATCATAGCCTACCATTTTGAAGGCGCCGAACAAACCGAAACCATCGTGGTACAAGACACCACCTGGGCGACCGACACCATTCGCGTGAACAAAGATTCGATCACGCTGCAAACCCGCGTGGCCAACATCACCCCGAAATCGATCGAACGCAAAGTGTTCAATCCGACTCCGGCGTACGCGGAAGTATTCAAAAACAAAGTGAATCCACTTGCAGAAGCAGCAATGCAGGCAAAATGGAAAGTGTATGCCATCAACACCTACCAGGATGCCGAAAAAGCAGCCGATTTGAAGCAAAAAGTAGGCGCAACCTATCCGTTCTACAAAGGTGACGACAAACTGCTAAAAACGATTATTCGTGCCAATCCGGGTATAGTGGTTTGGAAAAACGGCGTGGTGCTGGGGATGTATCATCATCGGCATATTCCGAGCGCGGAGGCTTTGTTGGGGAAATTTAAGTAAACTTTCTATACACCACCGATTACACCGATTT
>CAIVGO010000323.1 GCA_903905445.1 uncultured Bacteroidota bacterium | reverse complement strand
TGAACCTCTTCACCTTGCAGCATCACATTGTCCAGGTATCCGATAAATAGTTCTCCACCATTGAGTTTGGGGATCTCCATAAATTGATACAGCAATTGAGATAGTTTGCCCGCTTCTTCCGAGAGCGTTTCAGGATCCTGAAAAATAGACATACAGGATTGATACACCGGATGGTTGCTTACATCTTCCTCGTGGTGGAAGTAGAAAAACTCTTCCGTTTTTTCAAATGGTTTCAAAAATGCGGTAATCAGCAATTCGGAAGCGACATCGTGGAGTGGTATGAGGGTTTGTTTGGGAATATTGACTCCTTCATAGCGCCCCTTGTTGCCGACCCAGGTTGCGGTAAATCGTTGGAGGTTGGCTGCGGAAAAATCCAGCATATCGACTATATCTATTTGATGAGGAAAATGAAATTTGTGTTGGTTTGGGATTCTTGTGGAAATGCAAAGGTAAGTATCTAATTTTACCCTTTTTTGAAATCATTCATTCAGATTCAAGATTCTTTTCCACTGAAAATAGCAATCAATACCCGGTTTTTGTTGCCTGGCCAATTGGAGGGCTTTGGCTGGTACACCCACGAATTGGTGCGGCGCATGGTGCTGGCGCATCCGGAGGACGAATTTTTGTTTTTATTTGACCGGCCCTTTGATCCGCGGTTCATTTATGCAGAAAACGTTAAACCGCTGGTTTTGTTTCCTCCCGCGCGGCATCCGGTGTTGTTTTATTTGTGGTTTGAGTGGGCCGTTCCGCGTGCATTGCGGCAATTTGGGGCCGATCTGTTCTTTTCGCCCGACAGTATGTGCAGTTTACGGTCGAAAGTGCCAACCGTGATGACCACCCATGATATCGTTCCGCTGCATTTTCCGGCGCAGCTGCCTTTTGTTACCCGGCATTATTTGTTGAATCGTTTGCCCTTGTTTTTAAAACGCGCGGAACTGGTCCTGACGGTTTCCGAATACGTAAAACAGGATATTTTACAGCAGTGCAGCCTGGAAAACGATAAAATTGAAGTGGTTTATAACGGTTGTAGGGAAGCATTTGTGCCGCTTTCGGCAGGCGAGCAACAGTTGGTGCGCGACCAGTTTGCTGGCGGGCAGCCTTATTTTTTCTATACGGGCGCCATACATCCACGTAAAAACATCCATCGTTTGATCCAGGCGTTCGACCAGTTTAAACAAAAGACGGGCGCTGGGGTGCAATTGTTGCTGGCCGGAAGGTTTGCCTGGAAAACAGGGGTGGTAAAAGACGCCTGGGAGCAATCACCGTATCAGCAAGACATCCAGTTTTTAGGTTATGTACCAGAGGAGGATTTGACCCGTTTGATGGCGTCGGCGTTGGCGATGACCTATATTTCTTTGAGTGAAGGATTTGGCTTGCCGATGGTGGAAGCGATGCATGCAGGTACGCCGGTGCTGGCAGCGGATGCTACGTGTTTGCCAGAAATTGCGGGTGATGCTGCCTTGTTTGTGGATCCTGCATCGGTAGAATCGATTGCATCGGGCATGTTCAACCTATATGCGGAACCAGAATTGCGGCAGGAATTGCGCGCGAAGGGCCTCGAACGGGCGAAATTATTCAATTGGGATGCTGCGGCGGAAAAAATCTATTGCGCATTCAGGCGCTTGATCAAAAGCGAAACAAACGCCTGAATGTACAATCCGTTTTTGCGGATTAAACCGAAGGATTATTAAGCGGCAGCATAAACCCTTCCTGCGCCGGGTGCCAAGGTTGTATCCGGACCACTCACCATCGAGCGAATTTGGTCGGGCGTAAACTGTTGATTGGCGAGGTGATACACCTCCATCGCCTGATCGTGGGTAATAGACGGAAATTCATCTAAAAACTCATTCAGGCTCACGCCAATACGCAAGTAATCGAAAAAGGTTTCGATTCGGATTCTGGTGCCGCTGAAAACGGGGGCCCCATCCTGGATTTCAGGGTGTACGGTAATTGCGTCGATGTTTCTCATCCGGTGCTGTTTTTTGTGTGCGGTAAATCGGCGACCGGGAATTTGTACAATTTCAAAACGGTAGTGGATTAAAGTGTTATTAAACGGCTGCTAAGTTAGACATTGTTCTGAAATCCATCATATATACGAAGAAAAAAAAATAAAAATGGGGGTTTTTACCTACTAAACATTTGGGGTAAACACTTAAAAAGCGAAAAAAATGGAAGTGGGCATCCGAAAAGGCGCGATTGGACGTCCAAAGACGACTTTTAGCATTGGGATCTTCTGTTCGTTTTCTTGAGTTTTTGGCCGGATATTCGTGGTAACACGTAATCGCTTGTCGGGGCGACTTTTCAGTCACCCCGTCAATAGCGATACAGGATAATGTATATTCATTCGTGCATTTACGCGCGATTTTTTTGATGTTTAAGATTTTATCAAGGATTTGTGGTAATGAGTAAATTGTATTGGCGGGGTGACAGAAAAAGTCGCCCCGTCAATACAATTTACGCATTTACAAGGGACTAAAGGAGGCTTCAGATGTTATGCTTGATTGCCGCATTACAAGAATTTTTCGCCCGAATGGTTTTTTACCAAAGTTGTTACCTGTTTGATTTCCTGTTCCTGCGATTTTGGATAAATCAGCAGCACATCCTCGGTGTCGACTACGATATAATCGCTCAGTTCTTTTAATACGACCAGTTTGCCCTCGGGTGCGCGTACCAGACAATTATCGGAATCAATCGCGATGATGTTGCCTTGTAACACGTTGTCGTACTCATCTTTGGGACATTCCGCGTACAAACTTGCCCAGGTACCGAGGTCCGACCAACCAAATTCCGCAGGTAAGGTGTACACGTTGCTCGCTTTTTCCATGATCGCAAAATCGACGGAAATATTCGGCGTAGTAGGGTAGTGGGCGTTGATAAATGCCTGTTCGGTGGACGTATTGTAGTCGTTTTTCCCTTTTTCGAGGATGCTGTGGATGTCGGGCGCCAATTGCTGGAAAGATTCCAGGATGGTTTGCACATTCCAAATAAAAATGCCCGCATTCCAAAGGTATTCGCCGGTGGAAATATAATGGCGGGCCGTTTCGGCATTGGGCTTTTCCGCAAAACGGTTTACTTTAAAAATGCCTTTTTCTACCTCTTGGGTGTAATGGATATAGCCGTAACCAGTATCCGGACGCGAAGGTTCGATGCCCAAGGTCACCAGGGCTTTTTCTTTTTGGGCAAATGCCAGCGCTGCATTAATTTTTTCCAGAAAAGCGCTCTCTTTCAATACAATATGATCGGAAGGCGCCACCACGATATTTGCTTGCGGATCGAGTGCGGCAAGTTTGAACGCCGTATAGGCAATGCAAGGGGCCGTATTGTTGCGGCTGGGTTCGCAAAGAATCTGATTTTCCGAAATTTCGGGCAATTGTTCCAGAATCAGGGCCTTGTATTGTGCATTGGTCACAATAAAGATGTGTTCTGGCGCACAAATGGGTAAAAAACGCTCAAATGTGAGGCGCAATAAACTTTTGCCGACGCCCAGCATGTCCAGAAATTGTTTCGGACGTTGTTCGCGGCTGCCTGGCCAGAAACGGCTGCCAACGCCGCCCGCCATAATGGCTACATAATTGTGTTCTTTCGACATGTTGAATGCTAATTCAAAGGATGTTTTATCCTGGTTTATAACTGGTCTTTTACCGCCTCGTACACCTCCCGAATGCCCGTCTCGAGGTCAATTTTTGCTTGCCAGCCTAACTGGTGCAATTTACTGACATCCATGAGTTTACGCGGAGTACCGTCTGGTTTGGAAAGGTCGTTTTCAATCGTTCCTTCGTAGCCGACGATCCCTTGCACTAATCGGGCCAAATCAAGGATAGAAAGGTCATGTCCAACCCCAATATTTACCAAACCCGGTTCATTGTAGTTTTCCATCAGGAAAAAACAGGCATCGGCCAGGTCGTCTACATGCAAAAACTCGCGCAAAGGCGATCCGGAGCCCCACAGGGTGACAAATGGTAGTTGGTCGCGTTTGGCTTCGTGAAATTTTCGGATCAGGGCGGGCAAAACGTGGCTGTTCTGCGGATGGTAATTGTCGTTGGGGCCGTACAAATTGGTCGGCATCACCGAAATAAAATTACTGCCGTATTGCGCCCGGTAAGCATCGCACAGTTTGATGCCTGCGATTTTGGCAATGGCGTAAGGTTCATTGGTCGGTTCCAGCAATCCGGTGAGCAGGTATTCCTCTTTTAGGGGCTGCGGCGCCATTTTAGGATAAATGCAGGAAGAGCCCAGGAACATCAGTTTTTCAACCCCATTGCGGTACGCTGCATCGATCACATTGGATTCGATCATCAAATTATCGTACAAAAACTCAGCGCGGTAGGTGTTGTTGGCCACGATACCGCCCACTTTTGCGGCTGCCAGAAAAACGTAATCAGGTTTGTGTTTTTCAAAAAAAGTGCGCACCTGAGCTTGGTCGCGCAAATCTAATTCACTGGATGTTGCAGTTATAAAGTGCTCAAAACCTGCCTGTTGTAATCGCCGAACCAAAGCGGAGCCAACCATGCCCCGGTGTCCTGCTACGTATACGCTCTTATTGTGGTTCACAGATATTAAGTTGGAAAACGTGTAGGCTGCAAAGGTAATATTTTGGTTTGGGATTTTCAGTGTTCGGTGTGTTGGACGTCGGAAGCATACCGAAACGCTTTCATCACCAATGCCGTTATCAAAAGGATTTAAGACTTAAATCAATAACATTGCGGTTAAGACAGCATTTCGAGCCAAGTATACCAAGTAATTAAGTGACAAAAAAGGGACCAGTCATATAGACCAGTCCCCCCAAATATTTTTACAAAAGATCTTATTATCGCCCACGCTAAGTGGTTCTGAAAATAGATGGATTAGCAATCCATTGAAAATCAATTTTTTATCCATCCATCCATCCATCAAATCCACCCAAATCCCGGTTTAGACGATAAACGCTGTTTGGCAATGAAAACGGCTGGATAATCCATTGAAAATCATTTTTTTATCCATCCATCCATCCATTAAATCCACCCAAATCCCGGTTTAAGGTTTTCTACCCTTCACCACTTTACCCGTAGCATCAATCTGGATTACTTCCATTTTCAACTCCTCCAAACCAGGCAATACTTTCTCGGCATCACCCGACATAAACCAGCCCAGGTTGTTGGGTTGTACAATGGTTTTTGCCACATTTTGTACATCGGTCAAGCCCAGTTTTTGCACGCGTGTGCTGTATGTTTTCCAGTAATCATCGGCCAGGCCGTATTTTACCAATTGGGCCAAAGAGCCATTTACACGGCCGTTGGTTTCCCACATACCCGCCATACCCAGCACGGTATTTTGTTTGGTTTTGTCAAATTCTGCCTGCGTCATCGGTTTTTCTTTTACAAACATGTTCATTTCCTTCATGATTTCCACCGCGCTTTCTTTGGTTTTGTCGGTTTGAACCGGTGCATAAACCAGGAAAGGACGCTGACCACGGGTATTGGAGATAAACGAACCTGCGCCGTACGCCCAGTGTTTGTCTTCCCGAATGTTCATGTTGATCCGGCTGGTAAAATCGCCGCCCAACACATTGTTCATTTGCTCAATCGCGTTTTCATCCAACTGGCCATAAGGCTTGGTCAAATAACCCGCTACAATCATCGACTGCTCGCTTTCCGGACGGTCAATCAAGAAAATTTTGTTGCTGGTCGTGCTGGCTTTTACTTCCGGAATTACTTTTTTCGGAACATCGCCTTTTTGCCAGTTGCCGAAACGTTTTTCCAATTTCGCCACCAATTCTTCGATGGTCAGGTTGCCCGTAACGACCAAAGTTGCATTGTTTGGACGGATCCAGTGCTGGTAAAAACCGCGTACATCTTCCAAACCGAGGGTTTTCACCGAATTTTCATCGCCTGTGCCCGTCATTGGCATGCCATAAGGATGGTCTTTGCCGTACAGCAATTCTGGCATTACGCGCATGATCATCGATTGTGGCTCTTTCATTTCATTGGCAATCGAGCTCAGTTGCTGGTTTTTCAAACGGTTCAAATCTGCCTCCGGGAAAGCAGGGTTCAGAATGACGTCTGCCATGATGTCCAAACTTGGATCCAGCGATTGCTTCAGGGTGTTCAAACCCACATAAGAGAAGTCGAGGTCGCTGTAGGCATTCAACGAAGCGCCCAACAATTGCAATTTTTCATTGATTTGCAGGCTGCTGAGGGTTTTGGTACCTTCATCCAGCATGTTCATCGACAAGTTGGCCAAACCCGCTTTGCCACCAAATTTATCGGTGCAATAGCCTGCGTCGAACATCATGCTCATCACCACGGTTGGGCTTTCAGTACGACGTGCGAGGACTACTTTAACGCCATTTTTCAAAGTAGCGCGTTGTAAATCAGGGAATTGCGCGGTAATATCTTTACCCAAGTCCGGCTTTTTCGTGCGGTCTGCTTCGTTGCCAGTGGTGCTATATTCCGGGAAAGGCGTGCAGGTCAGGACAAAACGACCATCGCTCAACCATTTTTTCGCAGCATCATGCAAGTCTTTTGCAGTAGCAGCGTGGTACACTTTCAGCATTTTCTTGTAATAATCGGCACTGTTGCCGAATACTTCATTTTGTGCCAATAGGTCACTTTTGCCACCGAAACCACCGATGCGCTCCAAACCTTTCAGGAAATTGGCGAAATAAGCCGCTTTTACCCGTTTAACTTCTTCTTCCGTAGGACCATTTTTCAGGAAATCATTCAGAATTACATTGATTTCTGCTTCCACTTCTTCCAGGGTATGACCAGGTTTTACATTGGCAGAAACCATGAAATTACCTGAAATTTCCTGTGGGTAGTTATAGGCGTACAAAGAAGCCGCAATTTGTTTTTCGTACACCAATTTTTTAAACAGGCGGCTGTTTTTGCCTGAAGCAAGTACATCGCTCACCAAATCCAGGTAAACTGCGTCGTTGCTGCCCCATTGTGGGGTATTCCACACCATATTTACCTGTGGCTCCGGTACGCGATCCTGGAAGGTAGCGCGTACTTCACCGGTGCGTTTTGGAATATTCAGGGATGGACGTGCGATGGTTGGTCCAGCCGGGATGTTTCCGAAATACTTCAACACCTTTTCATACGCAACTTGTGGGGTAACGTCGCCTGCAATAACCAAAACTGCATTGGCCGCGCCGTAATACGACTTAAACCATTGGTGTACATCGGCTACTGTAGCAGCATTCAAATCCTCCATTTCACCGATCACCGTGTGGCCATAAGGGTGGTGGGGCGGGTACATTTCTTTTTGCAGGATATCATAACCCAGCGAGTAAGGCTGGTTTTCGCCCTGGCGTTTTTCATTTTGCACCACACCACGCTGTTCGTCCAATTTAGCCTGGTCGATGGCACCGAGGAGGTGGCCCATGCGGTCGCTTTCGAGCCAGAGCACTTGGTCCATGGCAGAAAGGGGTACATTTTGGAAGTAATTGGTGCGGTCTTCATTGGTGGTACCATTGAGGTCGGTGCCGCCAATGGCTTCAAGTGCCTGGAAATAATCGGTATTGTAGTTTTCCGAGCCATTGAACATCAAGTGTTCGAAAAGGTGCGCAAAGCCGCTTTTACCGGGCTTTTCATTTTTAGAACCCACGTGGTACCATATATTAATGGCAACGATGGGTGCTTTGTGGTCCTCGTGTACAATCAGGCGCAATCCGTTGGGCAACTGGAAGCGTGTGAAGGGTACATCGATTTCGTCGGGGTTGTAAGTTGGGTAATCGCTTTGGGCCAGCAAGCCCGCTGTTACAGACATCAACAATGCCGCAAGCAGGAAGAGTTGTTTCATACCAGTTAAAGTGTTAGATGGTTAAGTTTTATGCCGAAATGTACGCATCATTTAGGTACAAATTATTGCGTAAACGTTGCAAGGTTTAGCCTTTTTATTGGCTGAAACAAAACATTGGACAAACGAATGTTTGTAAACGTTAAACGGCATGAATTTAGGGGGTTCAAATTAAACAGACCCTTCTAATATTTCCCAGGTATGATCGCCCAGTAAGCGCACGGTTGCTAAATGCTCATAAGGTGGGTTGTTGCCCCATTCTGCGGGTGAAACCATGGACAAAACATGTTTGCCATCTTTTTTGCGCTGATATAGGTGATATATATGGTGTATAACGGGTTTGAATGGAATATCCGCCTGGTAAATTAATTCCGACATTGATACCCGTTCGCCGAGCGACTTGGCTTGGGCCATGAGGGTTTCCATTTGTTGGCGCAATTGTTCTAGTTGTCGGTCGGTTTGATCGTACATGGCCACCATGGCATTGCCCCGAATACGGCCTTTGTCTTCCGGGCGAATGACAGCGCCGCCAGCGGTGTGGGCATAGGGGAGCAATCCGGGCGTTTCGGTCACTTTATCTTTGTCAATTGGATTGACGAATGCATCCGGTTTATTCGGTTCGGTACTTTTAGACATTGTATAAAATTAAAAAAACATGAAACGGGTGATTTTCATTGAAACTAAACCACCCTGATTTTGGTTTAAACGGAAAGCGGAAAAACAGCGAAAAGGTGCTAATTTATTCGCTTGTTTGTCTTCCTAACAAAACATTTTAGCATACAAACGACAATTTCAAGCAGAAAAAACCAGCAAATCCGTTTGGCCGATTTATATTTGGCTCGCAAAATCATTCATCTCGTAAAACAACATCGCATGAAACGTTTTTTGACCTTAGTTGTTCTTGTTTTTTCTATTTCTGCGCTTTCTGCGCAATTGCCCAATGGCGCTACGGTGCCGAATTTTACCGCCAAAGATATTAGTGGTCGTGTTTGGGATTTGTACGAAATCCTGGAGTCTGGTCGCCCAGTAGTCATTGATGTTTCTGCTACCTGGTGTGGTCCATGCTGGAGCTACCACAATTCTGGCCAATTGGAAAACTATTTTGCTGCCCACGGCCCAGAAGGCGATGGTAAATCTTTCGTGTTCTTTATTGAAGGCGATGGCGCTACCAACCTCGCTTGTTTGTACGGTCCTACAGGTTGCAACGGTGGCACCCAAGGAAACTGGGTAGAAGGTACGGGCTTCCCGATCATCGACAATGCTGCAATTGCCAACAGCTTTGAAACAACTTACTTCCCAACGGGTATGTTGGTTTGTCCAGACAAAACCAATACTCAAGTAGATCAGCAGAGCGCTACTGCGTTGTGGACCAAAGCAAACGCTTGTTTGGGCACCATTCCAAACAACTATTCAAAATTGAACACCCTGGATCCAGGTACTTTGGGTACTGAAATCTGCGCGGCACAAACTGTTACACCTACCGTGAACCTGTCAAACCTGGGCGGTATCAAAGTTTCAAAACTTGTAATGGAATTGCGTTGGAACGGTCAAGTGATCCAAACCAAAACGTTTGAACCAAATACAGGCGTTTTGCACGTAGACAAATTGACTTTTGATGCGGTACAAATCCCAACAGCGGGTACTTTGACTGCGTCGATTGTTTCTGTAAACGATGGTGCCAATTCAGTAGAAAGCACCGTAAGTGCTGAAATTTTGCCTGCACAGGAGAAATTGACCCAGCAGCAAATCATTTTGAACATTCGTACGGATGCAAACGGAAAAGACACTTACTGGGTGGCTTACGACGATGCGGGCAATGAAATTGCGAATGGCGGTAACGTAAAAGTAGGTGCAAATGGCGGTGGTGCATTCCCAGCGGGATCTCCAGCTGATCCAAGTGCTTATGGCAACAGCGTCTTGATTCGCGACACATTCGAAATTCCTGCAAACAGCTGCTTTACTTTGAAAGTAGTAGACGGTGCCGGTGATGGTATCGCGCCTCCAGGTTTGATCCGTTTGTTCGAATTGGGCAATACAACCCCATTCTTTACAAAAATCGGCAACTGGACAGCCAACGAGAAGCACACGTTTGCACCAAAAACAAGCGGTACGTTGGAGCCAAAAGAAATTTCTAGTTTCGAAATTTTCCCAAATCCAGCAGTAGATCAATTGACGGTGACTTACACTTTGGACGCTGCAAGTGATTGCAATTTGTCTGTAAGCAATGCAACCGGCCAATTGGTGCGCACACAAACAGCAGTACCACAAGCAATTGGTAAAAACCAGTACAACTTGTCCTTGGCAGGTTTGTCGAACGGTATTTACTTCCTGCACATGCAAACGAATACAGGCATGAAAACCCTGCGTTTTGTAGTGGCGAAATAGTATTTGGAGGTTAAACCTCGGAAAAGCGGCGTTCGATTTTATTCGGGCGTCGCTTTTTTTATTGGTAAAACAGGAGCCAATATAATAAAACAGCGCTCTCAAGATAAACCTGCCCCATTTCCCGCTCGCGCGCGGTTCTACCGCGTGTGTCAATCAT
>CAIVGO010000322.1 GCA_903905445.1 uncultured Bacteroidota bacterium | reverse complement strand
CGCGTTTTCCCTGGTGGTTTGGGCGCTTGCCGTGTTGCGTTGGGTAAAAAACAAAGGGCAACTCGACGCCATTGTTTTATTATCAGGCATTTATGCAGGCACGATTGTATTTAATTTTGCGCAAGGCATTTTATTTAAAACCCCTTTTTTGGATGCCCGCACATCCATTTTTCTGTACCCCTTATTGGCCTTGCAACTCATTGCAACCGCGCAATGGCTACAAGCCAAATGGAATTATTGGGCTTTGTGTTTGGTCCTTCCAATCGGTTTGTTTGGAATTGCCAATTTCAACAACAACCGAAATTTGAACAGCACCACCGAATGGTGGTTCGATAAAGGCACCTTTGCGGTTTTGGAATACATGAAGGAGACCTACGAGGCAGAAGGCAAGCACACCCCGTATAGTATTGACAGTTATTGGGTGAACTACAATTCGCTTGATTTTCACACCAAGCACAGTACGCCCCATTACGATAAATATGCCTTGTTGCCCGACTGGCATCCCCGCCGCACCTTTCCAGAGGATACCGAATTTTATTACACCGAAGAACGCGCGGAAATTGATGCGATCATTACCCGGTACGATATTGTTTTGCGCATTCCGGAAAGTGGCCTGGTGTTGCTGCGCAAAAAAAGAGATGCCGTTCCTCCCAACCAATAAAACCATCCATCATGACACCATTGGCCGAACGTATGCGTCCGCAAACCCTCGCTGAATATGTAGGGCAGCAACATTTAGTCGGCGAAAATGCGGTATTGCGGCAATCCGTTGAAGCTGGTAAAATCCCGTCCTTTATTTTGTGGGGACCGCCGGGCGTAGGTAAAACGACCCTCGCGCAATTGATTGCCAAAATGCTCAACAAGCCATTTTTTCAATTATCTGCCATCAATGCCGGGGTAAAAGACATCCGCGACGCCATCGACAGCGCCGAAAAGCAAACCCTGTTCAAATCCAAAGGCGCCATATTATTCATTGATGAAATACACCGGTTCTCCAAAAGTCAGCAAGATGCCTTGTTGGGCGCGGTAGAAAAAGGCACGGTAACCCTCATTGGCGCTACGACCGAAAATCCGTCGTTTGAAGTGATTCCGGCCTTGCTTTCCCGCTGCCAGGTGTATGTGTTGCAGCATTTAAGCAAAGCCGAACTGATTGGACTGGTAGACAGGGCTTTGCAGCAAGACGAACAATTGAAATCGGCCGAAATCATCATCGACGAATACGATGCCTTGTTGCTGTATTCGGGCGGCGATGCGCGGCGTTTACTGAATGCGCTGGAATTGGTGAGCAATTTTCGAAAACCCGGCGTGCCTTTGCACATCACCAATGCAACTGTAAAAGAAGTCATCCAGGAAAACGCCGCTTTGTACGACAAAACCGGCGAGCAGCATTACGATATTATTTCAGCGTTTATTAAAAGCATGCGCGGCAGCGACCCCAACGCCGCCGTGTACTGGCTGGCACGTATGCTGCACGGGGGTGAAGACATTGAGTTTATTGCCCGCCGCATGGTGATCTTGGCCGCCGAAGACATTGGCCTGGCCAATCCCAACGCATTGTTGCTGGCAAGCACTACTATGGATGCCATTCGCATGATCGGGATGCCGGAAGCGCGCATCATCCTTTCGGAATGTGCCATTTACCTCGCTTTATCGCCCAAAAGCAACGCCGGATATGTAGCCATTGATAAAGCCCTGGATTTGATACGCAAAACAGGCGATTTGTCGGTACCGCTTCATTTGCGCAATGCCCCCACCAAATTGATGAAAGAATTAAATTACGGCTCCGGGTACCAATATGCCCACGATTTTGAAGGCAATTTTGTGCAACAGGATAATTTGCCGACCGAAATTATGGGTCAGATCTTGTACGAACCGGGGAAGAACCCGGCGGAGGAGAAGTATCGGGCGCAGTTGCGGTTGCAATGGGGTGGGAAGTTTGGGTATTGAGGCCTTAATTACACGACGCGACAAGTTTCGCGCAGATGTTACACAGATTCGTTTTCGCAGATGTTACGCGGAATTTTCTGCGTAACATCTGTGTTTTTATTTCTGTGTAACATCTGCGCGAAATAGAAATGTTCCGGGCATCGAGCGTTATTCGCGCAGATGTTACACAGATTCGTTTTCGCAGATGTTACACGGAATTTTCTGCGTAACATCTGCGCTTTTTATTCTGTGTAAAATCTGCGCGAAATAGAAATGTTCCGGGCATCGAGCACTGCGGGAGTGAATCGGAGCAAGGCACGTTTTTCAACCCGATGTGCGGATTAAATTTTCAATTATGTTTCCCGAACATTCAAAAGATTTCTCTATAAATATAATTACATGAAAAACGCAACTTTATTTTTGATTTTATGCTGCATGCTGCTAAGTTTCAAACTGTCAGCAATGATAGAAATTACCCTCGTTAAAAACTATTCGAGTACAAGTGCATGGAATAGAGCACTGAACGCTGTAGATACATTAAGACCCATCCTAAAAATCGATACCGTCTTTACAAACCCATATGGATTGGTTCCTGCAACGATTGAATTTGGGTCAACCAGTGCAGATACGATAGAACGGATTATGACAATGACCGATGCGCTTGAAATACGGTTTCCGTATAAAAACTGGGAAGAACTTCCCATCGTTCGGTGGACAACTGCAGATGATAAACCTGAAATTTATTCATGGGAAAAATCAGATAAGTTTATTTACCCAATTAACTTATTTTACAATTATTTGAACGGATATCCAAATTCTATATCCTATTTCCAGCATGGTACTTCATGTGACATTCGATTTACCGTCTCAAATATTGATAAAACAAACAACAACAATATTGCAGTTTATTCCAATATTATTCATATTCAAGTTTTGCCAGCGGCTTCCGAAAATCACTTGTCTTTTATAGCTTTACATGATAATTTAGGTGCTTTTCGTGATTTAATATCTATTATTGATTCACCTAATGATATCAATAGCACTTATAAATCTAAATTAGTGGAATTTGCTTCAACTTACCCTAACTCCATCATTGGAAAAATGGCTAAGCTAAAT
>CAIVGO010000321.1 GCA_903905445.1 uncultured Bacteroidota bacterium | reverse complement strand
GTAGAAGGCGATGCCACCATCTATGAAGCGTACGCGCCAGGTGCCAATGACAATGTGTTGCCCGCAATTGGCAGCAATGTGAGCGGTCAGGCGCTATTGGATGCCATCCTGCATGAACGTCGGGTGGAGCTCGGCATGGAAAGCTTGCGCTATTGGGACCAGGTTCGGTTGGGCACTTTTGTAAGCAGCCTCGACGCCGGATTCCAGGCCAATTGCCTGGCGCGCTCTGTGAAAGAAGGCAGCAATCCAATGCCGGTTCTTCCAATTCCAATTGATGAAGTACAGTCATGGGGCATTCAACAAAACCCTGGATACTAAACAACCACCAATTCAAAAAGATAACACAATGAAATTCAATAAAATAACCATTGCATTGCTTGCTGTGATCACCATAGCGGCTTGTAAAAAGGAATCCTTCGACGATTATTCAGCCGGTTATGATATTCCATTCCCGGTTCCAACTATTACAAAAATATCCCCGGAAACCGCCGAAATCGGCACCGAAATCACCATTGAAGGTACCAACCTCGGTAAAACCAACCGGGTAATTATGGGTAAAAACCTGCGTCAGGCAGAAATCATTTCAAAATCGGAAACGGCGGTAAAAGTGAGGGTTCCGCGCACGGTAGACGCTGGTCCGGTGATGCTCGAAACAGCATTTAAAAAATTCACCACCAGCACCCAAACGTTTAAACCGATTTATCCAAAAGCGGTGGTAACAGGCTGGCCTTCTCAAATTGAACGTACCCAACCATTCAAAATCAAAGGGGAAAACCTGGATTTGATTACGACGGTTTACATTCAAGGTCAAAAAGTGAATGTTGCCGGTGCAGGCGCACTGACCCAACTGAGCGTGCCTACCCAAGGACTAACTTTGCCGGATGCGGTGGTTGTTAAACTGGTGGGCCTGGGCGATGTCGAGAACGAAACCTCTTCCTCTATTCCTGTGGTGGAGTACAACCCGGATGCAGGATATGACCCCGTTGCGCCCAAGGTGATCTGGGATTTTGAAGACGGCGTAAGCCCATTTGAGGCTGTAGATATTACCTCCACGAACGGTATCAATGCAGTTGCTGTTCCAAAAGGTCGCGGTGTCAACTACCTTTCTATCCATGTAGACGACGTACCCGATCAGTGGAACACCCTGATTGGACGGATGAAAAGCGGCGAGATCGACCTGACCGGTTTCCACGATCCACACCTTACGTTTATGGTGAACACCAACGGCAAACAAGGGTATGCGCAATTGGTGGTGAGTCAAGGCGGTGTGCGCGGCGGCGGGCATTTTACCGGCGCAACTTCAAGCAATTCCAACGATAATTACACTTTTGCGACTACCGGTTGGGAATGGCGTTCGATTAAACTGACAGAATTCCCGTTTGAAAACTGGTTTGGCGACGGCGCCCTCGATTTCTCTAAAGATGGCAAACTCGATTTCTTCTCTTTTGAATTCAAACAAGGCAATGGCGCCGATCCGTTTGAAGTCCACCTCGATCAGATCATGATTACCGATGGCCCGCTCAAACCGGTCGCTGTAGCATTCGACTTTGAAAATGGTGCAGTAGATTTCCAGGCCAATACCGGCGCAACAACCGCCATTAACGCTGGCGCGGTTACCGCTATTTCAGGAAATAATTTCCTTACCGTACGAAAAGATGCGGTAGCCAGCTGGGATTGGACGGGCGCTATCCAAAAAGATGGACCGTTTAATTTAGGCAATTTAAAAACGCCATACCTCAATGCCTGGGTAAATACGGGCACCAAACGCGGCTATTTCCAGGTGGAAATGTTGCAGTCGGACACCAAATGGGGCATTGGACAAACTTCGCCGGACTACTTATTCTCCACCAATGGTCAATGGCAATTGGTGAGCCTGAATCTTACCAAAATCGGCATCGACAAATGGGGCGGCAATGGAACCGAATTTGATATAAAAGGTACGCTGGACTATATCAAAATCGGCTTCTCCACGGGCAACACGGCCATGGAAGACTTTGAAATCAACATCGACGACATTATCCTGTCGGACGGCCCGATGTATTAAAGCACCATCATTTTACGCATTTGAGGAGGCTGTTTCATAAAAAAGCACCCCAAAAACCGCTTTGAAACGGCTTCCTCAAACTGCGTTTACCCGATCTACACCTAAACATTCCAATTTTTTTTATAAAAAACAATCGTGATGAGGCACAATGCTTTGCTCCGACCTATATCCGCATGGTTATTACTATGCTTTCTTTTTCCTGGCGCAGCATGGGCGCAATCGGCGGTAGTTCCAATTGACAAAAACGCGACCAAACGCACCAAGGCCGTTTTCCTCAACCTTCAACAAAGTATTCAACGCGGCAAATGGTTGTTTGGCCATCAGGATGACCTTGCCTACGGCGTGGGTTGGAAGGAAAAACCCGGCGCTTCGGACGTAAAAGCCGTTTGCGGCGATTTTCCGGCCGTGTATGGCTGGGAATTGGGCAATTTGGAACATGATATGGCCTACAACCTGGATTCTGTCAATTTTGACCGCATGAAAGGCTGGATCAAAGAGGGTTATCGACGTGGCGGTGTCATCACGATCAGTTGGCATATGGATAACTATGCTACCGGTGGCTCAGCCTGGGACACGACCGCAGCGGTGCATAAAATTTTACCAGGCGGGCCGTTACATGAACGTTTCAAAGCCGATTTGGATCGTTTTGCCGTATTTGTCAACGATTTGCGTGCCGGCGGCTTATTCAATCGTCGCCAAATCCCCATTATTTTTCGGCCTTTCCATGAATTGAGTGGAAGTTGGTTCTGGTGGGGCAAAGGTCATACCAACCCGGACGATTTTATTGCTTTGTGGCGTTTTACCGTATCCTATTTACGCGATGTAAAGGACTTGCACAACATTTTGTACGCCTACAATACCTCCGAGAACTTCAAAACCGCGGACGAATTTTTACAATTTTACCCGGGCGATGCATGGGTCGATATCCTGAGTTTTGACGATTATGGCAACCTGATGACGCCTGAAGGTGAGCTGCAATTTCAAAAATGCCTAAAAACAGTCGTAGAAATTGCCGAAGCCCGAAACAAAATTCCAGCCTTGGCCGAAACCGGCCTGGAAGGCATCAAACGGCCCGATTGGTACACTGCCGTTTTATTAAAAAACATTCAAGCCGATCCTGTCGGAAAACGGATTGCTTATGTGGTTGTTTGGCGCAACGCCAATCGAAAACACCATTATGTCCCCTACCCTGGCCATCCCGGCGCTGCCGATTTTCAAGCGTTTTATCAGGATGACAGCACCTTATTCGAGCAGGATTTACGCCGATTTTATAAAAAACCTAAACCGATCAAACCCGTTGTTGCCCCACTGGGCGCAAAGATGCCGATGCCGCAAAATAGTGGCACGGAGAAATAACAAACACACGCGCCTTGTTGCATTTGTGCATTAAAACAGCCCAACAAGGCCATTAAACTACAGTGCTATGAAACTGCATTTCCTCGATTTTGCGATTATCGGAATTTACCTGTTGGTGATTATTTATATTGGTTTGCGCATGCGTCGGCAGGCCCAAAGCAGCAAAGAAGAATACTTGATGGGCGGCAAAAGTTTGCCCTGGTATATGTTGGGATTGTCGAACGCACATGATATGTTCGATATTTCGGGTACCATGTGGATGGTGACCATTCTATTTGTGTACGGCCTGAAATCGGTATGGCTGCCCTGGATGTGGCCTTCCTTTAACCAGGTTTTTCTGATGATATTCCTGTCCGGTTGGCTGCGACGCTCGAATGCTGCTACCGGTGCCGAATGGATTCATTCCCGATTTGGACAAGGGCGCGGTGTGGCCCAATCGCATGCGGTGGTAGTCGCCTTCGCCCTGATTGGTTGTCTGGGTTTTCTGGCTTACGGCTTCATTGGATTGGGTAAATTTGTAGAAATTTTTCTGCCCTGGGAATATGTTGCCCCTTACCTGCCTTTTGAGATTGCGCCCAAATGGGTAGCCCATTTTTACGGGATCATTTTCACCCTTTTTGCTGTTTTTTACTCTATTTTGGGCGGTATGAAAGGCATTGTACTGGGCGATGTGGTGATGTACGCCATCATGACGGTGTCGGCATTTTGTGTGGGTGGAATTGCGATGTATCATTTAAACGGAAACAATTTGCCCGTTCCTGCCGACTGGTATGCGCTCGGATTTGGCTGGAATATGAACATGGATTGGACCGCGATTATTCCAGCAGTAAACCAAAAGGTGGCAGAAGATGGTTATTCACTGTTTGGATTACTGTTTATGATGATGGTATTTAAAGGTGTTTTAGCCAGTTTGGCTGGTCCTTTACCGAATTACGACATGCAGAAAATCCTCTCCACCAAGTCTCCCCAGGAGGCTTCCAAAATGTCAGGATTTGTTTCGGTTGTGCTATTGCCGGTTCGGTACACCATGGTAACGGGTTTTGCGGTGTTGGCGCTTTTATTCTACGACCAAATGAACTTAAGCGCCGTAGATGCAAAGGGCAGTACGTTTATCGATTTCGAACGCATTTTACCGGCAGCCATCAACAATTTAATTCCGACCGGGTTATTGGGCTTGGTATTAACGGGTTTGATTGCCGCGTTCATGGGCACCTTTTCCGGCACCTTAAACGCCGCACAGTCCTATATTGTCAATGATATTTACCTCAAACATATCAACCCCCAAGCGGGGCATCGCAGTATTTTAATGATGAACTACAGTTCGGGCCTGGCGGTGGTGCTCATCAGTTTTGTGCTCGGTTTTTATGCAGGTAGTGTGGAAAGTATCCTGCAGTGGATTGTGGGCGGATTGTACGGAGGCTATGTGGCGGCCAATGTATTCAAATGGTATTGGTGGCGCTTTAATGCCTCCGGGTTTTTCTGGGGCATGGCGACCGGCATCGTGGCAGCCCTGGCTTTGCCTACCCTGATGGCTACTTTTCCCGACATTTTCACGCAAAAATTGCCCATTTTCTATTTCCCCTTGTTGTTGGCCTTTTCGCTGATCGGTTGTTTGGCAGGTACCCTCCTTAATCCGCCCACCGAAATGTCGACCTTAAAATCATTTTACGCCCAGGTACGCCCTTGGGGATTTTGGGGACCGGTTTATGATGCCGTAAAGGCCGAAGATCCAACTTTTCAAAAGAACCTCAACTTTGGCAAAGACATGTCTAACGTGTTGGTTGGCATCGTTGCCCAAATTAGCATGACCGTGCTGCCCATTTATTTCATTTTGGGCAAATGGAGCAGTACACTGATCGTCGTCCTGATTTTAACAGCTTGCACGGTCATTTTAAAACGCCGGTGGTGGGATCCACTGCACGCGTAAGTGACTATTTTGCCCATAACACATAAACAAACTACGAACCATCAAGTACCTTTTCCATGCAGACTGCAACAACTACTGAATTTTTACAACGGATAAAAACCCTGCTTTCCGACCATAAACGGCTCATTCAGCGCCCAAACGTCCCCCAAACAGAAAGCAACGGCGTTTTTACGCGCTACCAATTTCCCATCCTCACGGCAGCGCATACGCCCGTTTTCTGGCGTTACGACCTCAACCCCGACACCAATCCGCACCTCATGGAACGCCAAGGCATCAATGCTACTTTTAATTCCGGCGCCCTGTACCACGAAGGAAAATTCTTACTCGTCGTGCGGGTGGAAGGCGTGGACCGGAAATCGTTTTTTGCCATTGCCGAAAGCCCCAACGGCATCGACCAGTTCCAGTTTTGGGACCACCCCGTGGTGTTGCCCGAAACAGAAAACCCTGATACCAATGTATATGATATGCGCCTGGTAAAACACGCCGACGGCTGGATTTACGGCCAATTTTGCACCGAACGCAAGGATCCGGATGCTCCACCAGGCGACACCTCGCGCGCGGATGCACAAGCGGGCCTCGTGCGCACCCGCGACCTGCACACCTGGGAACGACTGCCCGATTTGAAAAGTCCATCCAGCCAACAACGCAATGTGGTATTACACCCCGAATTTATAGACGGAAAATACGCTTTTTACACGCGCCCACAAGATGGCTTCATCGAAGTCGGCGGCGGTGGCGGCATTGCCTGGGGATTATCCGAAAGTATCAATCCGGCCGTGATTACGCGGGAAACCATTATGGATCAACGCGTTTACCACACCATCAAGGAAGTAAAAAATGGACAAGGCCCGGCGCCTATAAAAACCGAACACGGTTGGTTGCACCTGGCCCATGGGGTACGCAACACGGCAGCGGGTTTGCGGTACGTCCTCTATATATTTATGAGCGATTTGGAAAAACCCTGGCAGATTACCCATGCCCCGGCAGGACATTTTTTAGCGCCGGAAGGTGAAGAGCGCGTGGGCGATGTAAGCAACGTGGCCTTTTCCAATGGCTGGATTGTGAATGAACAAGGGCAGGTTTTTATTTATTACGGCTCGTCCGATACCCGCATGCATGTGGCCGTGAGCACGCTCGAAAAATTGGTGGATTACTGCCTGAATACACCGCCCGACCATTTCCGCTCCGCAGCAAGTGTGCAAACGCGCATCGAATTGATCGACCGTAATTTGAATTTTATGCAACAACATGGACTCTGACCCAAGCTGTACGCCCATGCCTACAACCCATTTACTCCGACAGGAAGCCGAAGTTGAACTTCATAAAATCCTCCATTGGTGGCAATTGCGCATGACTGACCCCGAAAACGGCGGTTTTTATGGCCGAATTGACGGGAATGGCAAACTGCACCCACACGCCGAAAAAGGACTGATTTTAAACGCCCGCATTTTGTGGACCTTCAGCGCGGCGGCGCGCATGACCGGCGATCCGGCTTATTTGCAAACCGCCAAACGGGCGTTTCGCTATTTAACCGACCATTTTTGGGACGAACTCAACGGCGGGGTGTATTGGTCGGTTGATTACACCGGAGCGCCCTTTCAGACCAAAAAACAGGTGTATGCCCAAGCATTTGCCATTTATGCCTTGTCGGAATACTATTTATGTACCCAAGAGGCAGAAAGTCTGCGGCTCGCGATGGAGATTTTCCATGTTTTGGAAAACCACGCCATCGATCCGATCCAAAACGGCTACATGGAAGCGTTTGCCGAAAATTGGGTGCTGCTGGAAGATTTGCGTCTGAGCGATAAAGACGCCAACGAGGCCAAAACCCAAAATACGCATTTGCACGTGCTGGAAGCCTACACCAAATTGTACCAGGTAAATCCTGCCGAACCCATCCAGAAAGCATTGCGCAACCTGATTTCCTTGTTTCTGGATCATTTTATTGATCCCAAAACCCACCACATTCATTTATTTTTTGATGAAAACTGGAAATTAAAGTCTGATATCATTTCTTTTGGGCATGATATCGAGGCAAGTTGGTTATTGTGGGAGGCCGCCAAGGCACTCAACGACCCTTCCCTTTTAAAACAACTAAAACCCGTTTGCCTCCATATTGCGGAAACTACCCTGCAAGAAGCCATTGACCACGAGGGCGCCATAATCAACGAACGGCATGTCGGCCAAAATCTGCTCGATACCGACCGGATCTGGTGGGTGCAAGCGGAGGCGCTGGTGGGTTTTTGGAATGCCTGGCAACTTTCCGGGCAGGATCCATACCAGGAAGCCGTTGTGCGGATTTGGGAATTTATCCAGCAACAGCAACGCGATGTGGTGGATGGAGAGTGGTTTTGGGGCGTTACGGCGGCGGGAATCCCCAATTTAAAAGAAGACAAAGCCGGGTTTTGGAAATGTCCGTACCACAACGGTCGCGCCATGATGGAAATCATATCTCGCATGGGTAGCTGTTAAACAAGGCAGATGATTATATTTGCCTGGAATCAACTTTTATGAAGCATTTTATATTCCGGTACTGGTTTGCCCTTTTAGGGGTTTTGCCGTGTTTTTTCACCTTGCACGCACAGCGCCGGGATTTCCTGTTTGAACCGCTGCCGGGTCAGGCTTCGATCAATCAAAGTACCATCACCACCATTTTACAAGATAAGCGTGGGTTTCTGTGGTTTGGTTCCTGGTCGGGATTGGCCCGTTTTGATGGATACAACTTTACCGCTTACCGCCAACTTACAGATACCGCCAATAACCTGAACAGCAACAAAATCATGACCCTCTATGAAGATCGGGCTGGCCGTTTATGGGCTGGCACGCGCTATGGAGGCTTGTTCCAGTTTGACCGCGCCCAGGAGCAATTTATCCCCGCAAGGGTCGCTTTGGGCAGTTTGAACGACCTGAGCGATCCAACCGCAAGTTCCGTTTTTATGGATAAAGACGGGCTTTTGTGGGTAGGCACCGAAAAAGGCTTGTGCTATTTTGACCCGCAAACCAAAAAATTCGAAACCTTCCGATTTGATGCAAATGACCCGGAAAGCATTTCAGCCGATATTATCTGGTCAATTTGTCAAACCGAGGACGGCGCGATCTGGATTACCACGGTAAATGGCTTGAACCGTCTACAACCCAATTGGAAACAACAGGAAAAAGTCCAGTTCGAACGCTTCTATTTACAACCCGATGGCATTCAACCCAATACAAAATCGTTCGAGCTGCATAATTTCCTTTTTATCGTAAAGCCCACGGTACAAAATCCCAGTGCATTGTGGGTTGGATCAAAAGGCGGCCTGAAATTGGTGGAGTTTTCGCCCGGCACACCGACCAAATTGCAAGTCAAGCATTTTATGAATCAGCCCGGCAACGCATCCAGTTTGAGTCATAATTTTGTGAGTTGTATCGAAGAATTGCAAACGCCCGATGGCCCCACGATTTGGATTGGCACCTTCAATGGCTTGAATTTATTGGACCCTAAAACCGGCAATTTTCAACGGTTTTTCGCCAATGCCAACCAAAGCAAGCAAATCAACAACAGCTATGTGCATACCCTGGCGACC
>CAIVGO010000320.1 GCA_903905445.1 uncultured Bacteroidota bacterium | reverse complement strand
GCCATGCGAATTTTATCCAGTTCGGTGCTGCGCAATTTTTTCAAAAAACTTCTATCCAGTTCATATTGCGCCCGAAAAGTAGCAATTTGTCCGGTTGGATCAAAATTGCCCTCATCGCCCCGCGGCGTGTACAAGGAGAGGGTCGTGCCATCTACAAATTTTAAAATGACCGCGCTGTTTTTTGGAATGCCGCCAAATGATTTTTTAGCAGCCGGGTCCTGAATGATAAAAACCAGGTTCAAAAACATGGCCGGGCCGGCACTGGACAAAGAAGTTTCGCACAAGATATGTGTTTTACCTTGCATGTATGTCCGCAACATGGGGTTGGTGTACCGCAAAATCTCCAGGCGTTGGGTTTCCTTGCGTATTTCACCCGAAAACTCGTCTTTACTTTGTGCCGCCAGTACACAGGGGACTTGGGGCGGATTCAGCATCACATCTTCTTCCGCCTTATACAGTTTATACACCGGGCCTGATTTTTCGGCGATTTTTACCTTTTTCTTTTCAGGTTCCGTGTTTTTTACCATACGGCTGCTGTCAACCACGGTCGAATCGGCGCTGGGTGTCGCTTCAACAACGGTTTTTTCGACAGGTGCGGGTGGAAACAAGGCCAGAAATGTTTTTTCGACCGATTGCCAGCACCGTTTGACGTTTTTGGTTTGTTGCAGGGAATCCATTTGCAACAAAGCTTCCGCATTGGCCAGGGATTTTTCTGCTAGCTTTTGCTGTTTTTTAGTACTGGTTTCCAGTGATTTTGTTGCTTTCAAGCGGGTTGACAGGGCATCGATATCTGCTTTGGCGATGGTTGAATCGCTTTTTGCATTGTTAAAAGCGACTTCCGCTTCGGCGCGCGCAATGGCTGCCTGCGCATTGCGTGTGAGCGAGGTATCCAATAAAAACTTGGCCCGCACTTGCAATGCGTTGCTGAATTCGGTCATGACCGCAGGCGGCAAATCGTCCGGAAAAGGCAGTGGCGCCAGGGTTTGGGCGGTTTGGAGCCAATTGAATTGCGCAGATAGCGATAGGCTACTCAGGCAAAATAAAAGAATAATGCGTAATTTTACATTCAAAATCATCGTATTGGATATTTTTTGGGCAAAAGGAAATGCCTGAATTGTTCAAAAAAGTGCGTTTAATGCTACTTTAGCGCCAAAGTTAAGAAACTATGAAAATATTTCATTTTACCTGCTGGATCACCTTGTTTTTTGTCACCGCTTGTACTACTTCTGGACTTAAAACGAACAAACAAACCATGGATTTCAAACAAATTCCAATTACTTACCCTTTTGCCCGCAAGGATACGACGGTGTCTGATAATTATTTCAATACCCTCGTAAAAGATCCCTACCGTTGGCTGGAGGACGATCAAAGCGCCGAAACCAAAGAATGGGTGCAAAAACAAAACCTGGTAACGTTCGGTTACCTCGGCCAGATTCCCTACCGCACGCAAATTAAAACCCGCCTTTCGAAAATTTTCGATTACGAAAAATTCGGAAACCCTTTCAAAAAGGCCGGAAAGTACTACTATTTCAAAAACGATGGTTTACAAAATCAAAGTGTGTTGTATGGCCAGGATAAATTAGAAGGCGATGCGCAAGTGGTGCTCGATCCCAACACGTTCAGCACGGACGGTACGGCCTCGTTGCAGGAATTTGATTTTTCGAAAGATGGCCGTTATATGGCGTATGCAGTTTCGAAAGGCGGTTCGGATTGGCGCAGCATCCTGATCAAAGATTTGCAGAACGGCCAACTCCTGGACGATAAAATTGAATGGGCCAAATTTACCAACCTGGCTTGGCAAGGCGACGGCTTTTACTATACCCGCTACCCGGAACCCAAAAAAGGCGACGAATTAAAGGGGGCGAATAATTTCGGCGCGGTTTGGTACCATAAACTGCGAACGCCCCAAAGCGAAGACCGCCTGGTTTTTGATGATAAAAAACACCCAGACCGTTTCTTTAACGCCTCCACCACCGACGACCAGCGTTTTTTATGCGTTTTCGGCAGCGAATCAACAAGTGGTAATACCTTGTCGTTCAAAGATTTAACAAAAGAGAATGCACCTTTTGTATCTATTTCTGACAATTTTGAAAACGACTTTACGGTCATTGATAACCTGGGCGACCAACTGATTGTAAAAACCAATTACAAAGCACCGAATCAACGTTTGTTGCTCATCCGGGCCGACAAACCCGAAGAAGGCGATTGGGAAACGCTGATTCCGGAAAACTTCGACGATGTGTTGGAAAATGCCGTGGTATGTGGCGATAAAATTGTGTGTTCTTACCTGCACAATGCATCCGGTGCCTTGCGGGTTTTTGGGATGGATGGCAAGTTTATCAAAGAAATTGCCTTGCCTGAAATTGGGACCATTGTGGATGTGAGCGGCGAAAAAGGGGAGAACCAGGCCTTCTTTTCTTTTACTTCTTTTTTGCGCCCAACCACTTCGTACGCGTTGGATATGCAGACGCTGGAGGCTAAACTGTTTAAAGCACCCAAACTGGATTTTAACCCCGATGCATTTACCACCGATCAGATTTGGTACAACAGCAAAGACGGTACGAAGGTGCCCATGTTCATTACCCATCGCAAAAACATGGTGCTGGATGGCCAAAATCCTACCTTATTATATGGTTACGGGGGCTTTAATATTTCAGTGACGCCTTCTTTTTCGCCTTCGCGGGCGGTATTGCTCGAAAACAATGGCGTTTATGTGGTTGCCAATATTCGGGGTGGGGGAGAGTTTGGTGAAAAATGGCATAAAGCCGGCACGCTTTGCCAAAAACAGAACGTATTTGACGACTTTATCGGGGCAGCAGAATATTTAATTAAGGAAAAATACACCCAACCGGCGCGTTTGGCCATTCAAGGTGGCTCTAATGGCGGCTTGCTCATTGGCGCTTGCATGACCCAACGGCCCGATTTATTTGGCGTTTGTTTTCCACAAGTGGGCGTGCTGGATATGCTGCGCTACCACAAATTCACCATTGGTTACGCCTGGGCAGTCGATTATGGTCGGAGTGATGACGCCGCCGCTTTCAAATGCCTGTATGCGTATTCGCCTTTACACAACATCAAAAAAGTCGCTTATCCTGCTACCTTGATTACCACAGCCGACCATGATGACCGGGTGGTGCCCGCACATTCCTTCAAATTTGCAGCCACTTTGCAGGAAATGCAGCAAGGACCGGTGCCAACCTTGATTCGAATTGATACCAGTGCAGGACATGGCGCAGGCAAACCGACCGCAAAAATTATTGAGGAAGCGACGGATATGCTGAGTTTTCTGTTCTGGCAAATGAAAATGGAGTTGGCTTATTGAGCCGCTGCGATCGCCCGGCGTATCTGTTTGGTATGCCGGGCGGTATGCCAGTTAAAAAAGCCGATGGTTTGCATCCAACTAATCCGGCCAGCACGTGGATGTTTGAATACCGCCTTATGGCTTAATGCTTCCGGCATTTGCTCCAAAAACTGCTTCCAATCGGCCAATACCGCCTCCCATTCCTGGCGGGTTTCGGCAAAGGTACTTTCAGCAGGCAGGGTTTCGGTGGCAATGGCTTTGGGCGCTTTAAATTTGATGGGCGAATACAAGAGTAACCACAACGCAATACTCCGAAAATGACTGCTGATGGCCGGTTTTTCAAATTCCGACTCAAAACTCATTTTCTTTTTGCAATACGCCAAGGCACCCGCTTCCGAACGCAACAAATGGTGCATGGTTTGTAATGCCGACCAGGCTTGTGGCCCCGGTTTCTGATTGAGCACCTTATCATCCATGACTTCAGCGTACCCCAGCAATTGCGTTACTTGCGCAATGTGGCGGGTGTGGGCCTGTATAATTTTGTTTTTCATGTGCTAAAAAGGACTTTTTTTGTGTTATTGTCAACGCAAAGTGGTTATGAAAAAAGTTGGCTTCTAATCCATTGAAAATCATTTTTTTATCCATCCATCCTTTAAATCTATTAAATCTGGGTTTAAAGGATTTTTTACCCAATTTTGCCGGAATATGCCGTTTATGTCGACCACCAGAATTCAAGTGTTACTGCCCATATTGTGCGTGTGTGCTGTTTTTGCGTTTGGGCAATCTGCCCGAGAAACCAGCAACCCCAAAACAATGCCCCCCGATGTCTACCTGACGGTGCTTCCTAAACCAGGTGAAGATGTAGTCGCCCTACTCAAACGCTACGAATTATATGATTTTCCCTGCAATATTACCCGTTTTTTTAAAATAAATGGGTTGAAGGAGGATTATCGCCTCAAATCGGGTGTAAATTACAAATTGCCCATCGCAATCGTAACGTATAACGGCAAAAGCATTCGGGGTACCCTGGAAATTACCGACTGGAAAGCCGCCAAACAAATAGAAGTGTATAACCGAAACGCCCTGAATAATGGCTTGCGGGGCGATAATTTTATTGTGAGTAAAAAACTGTGGGTTCCCTGGCATTTGCTCCATTGTAACCAACAACCAGAAAACGACGAGGAGGTAACCGAACGCCTGCCTAAAAACACCAACACAGAAGGTTATGTGGCCGAACCAACCGCCGGTAAAGGCAAACGGGTATTTCCAATTTTTGGTAAAAAATACGAAAAAACACCCCTTTTAAGCAAAAAACTAAAAGGAAAGGTCTTCTATATTGTAAGTGGCCATGGCGGTCCCGATGTGGGTGCGCAAGGCAGCCGCGCCGGCCATACCCTCTGCGAAGATGAATACGCCTACGATGTGGCATTGCGTTTTTTGCGGTTACTCATTAGCCATGGCGCTACCGCATTTATGATTGTCCGCGACCCCAACGACGGAATTCGAGATGAAGATTTTTTAAAATGTGATAAAGATGAAACAGTTTGGGGAAATCAGGAAATACCTCTATCCCAACGCACGCGCCTCCAACAACGCTGCGACATCATCAATGCCCTAACTGAAAAAAATGCCAAAGCCGGTTTAAGTCAACAAACATTGATCGAAATCCACGTCGACTCCCGCCTCAAAAACTATAAAACAGACGTGTTCTTTTATTTCCGACCCGGAAGCACCATCAGCGAAACCTTGGCATTGCGGTTTCAACGAAAATTTCAATCTAAATACATCAGTTTACGCGGACAACGGGCGTACACCGGATCGGTAACGTCTCGGCATTTATATATGCTTAAAGAAACTGCAACGCCGCGTGCCGTGTACATTGAACTGGGCAATATCAAAAACGACTGGGATCAGCAACGACTGGTGCTCAAAAATAACCGCCAGGCCATCGCAAACTGGTTGTTAGAGAGCCTGTTGGAAGAATAATTTGTGCAGTTTTCGAGCCACATAACTGCATGCGATAAGGCACAAACAAGGCAAATCGATCCAAAAAAACTCACTTATAAATACCGATAAACCCCACTTCGCCTGGAAACCACCCGCACCCAGCGGAGCTGCATGGATGGGTTGCATAGGAAAAAAATAACGCTGATTGTGGAATGGAAAAAACAGGGTTACCCCCAAACCACCCTTGGTCAACATATCCAGCAGGGGATGTGATAACGTAGCCAAAATCATCCAACCCATCAATTGCCGACGCATTGCAGGTGTTCTTTGGGAAAGCCAATACCCAACAATAGCACCAAAAACCACGGCAAACAGGATGGAATGCGACCACCCACGATGCCCATAAATACTACGGTAAGGCACCCCCAAAAACAAGGGAATAACATCGAAATCGGGCACAATAGAACAAAAAGCCGCCGCACCAGCATTGCGCCAACGCACATGCGCCGGAAAAAAAGCATATCCACCCGAAAGCGCTGCCGTAATATGTCCAAATGCTGATGCCATATAATTCAGCAAAATTAGACAAACATATGGCTTACCTGACTTTTAAAGGCCGCTACCTACAATTTATCTATTTTTAAGGAAAATACAAGAGGCTTTAACGACCTTTTCGCTTCAATTTTAATAAGATGACAATGAAACAACCAATTTTTACTTTCTTTACCTGCCTGCTTGCTTTTCTGGGTGTACAAGCCCAAACCCCGCAGGCCGACTATTTCAAACGCGTCGTTGTACGCAATATTGGTCCGGGGGCAATGTCGGGACGTATTACGGCCATCACCTGCGATCCGATTCAGTCCGACGTTATTTATGCAGGGGCCGCTTCTGGCGGTGTTTGGCGCTCTAAAAGCGGCGGGACAAACTGGGAGCCAATTTTTGACAAAGCAAACACGCAAAGTGCGGGCGCAATTGCCATTCATCCCCACAATCCCGACGAAATTTGGGTCGGTACCGGGGAAGGAAATCCACGCAATTCGCAAAATTTTGGCATCGGTATGTATAAATCCATCGATGCGGGCAAAACCTGGACCCACACTGGCCTGACAGAAACCCAGGCAATCCACCGCATTATCATTCACCGCGACCAACCCAATGTGGTTTTTGCCGGGGTGATTGGCTCTGCCTATGGACCAAGTGCCGAACGCGGCGTTTTCAAGACCAGCGATGGCGGAAAAACCTGGCGTAAAGTGCTGTACGTGAATGATTTGACCGGCTGCGCTGACCTTGTAACGGATCCGCAAAATCCCAACAAGTTGTACGCGGCCATGTGGGAATACAAACGCCAACCCTGGTTTTTTAACTCAGGCGGCAAAGGCTCCGGCTTGTATGTTTCGATGGATGGCGGCGAAACCTGGGAAAAACGCACCTCCAAAGACGGTTTACCCGAAGGCGATCTCGGACGTATCGGACTTGCTGTGGCAAAAAACAAACCCGAAATTGTGTATGCGCTCGTGGAAGCGAAGGAAAATGCGCTGTATAAAAGTGTAGATGGCGGCAAAAACTGGAAACAAATGGCCAGCAAAGGCCAGGGCGACCGACCGTTTTATTACTCCGAATTGTATGTCGACCCCAATGATTACAACACCCTGTATTCGGTGCATTCCCGCATTTCACGCAGCATTGATGGCGGTAAATCCTTCGAAAACTGGGTCGGATACTGGGATATTCACCCCGATCACCACGCTTTCTGGATTGATCCAAACAATTCCGATCATATTATGGAAGGCAACGATGGTGGACTAAACATCACCTACGACGGCGGTAAAACCTGGCGTTATGCCGAAAATATCCCCGTGGGCCAGTTTTACCACCTGAATGTCGACAACGACATACCTTATAATGTGTATGGCGGTTTGCAAGACAATGGCTCCTGGGTGGGCCCCAGCGCCGTATGGAAACAAGGCGGTATTCGCAACAGCGATTGGCAGGAAGTGTATTTTGGTGATGGATTTGATGTAGCGCCCCGTCCCGACGATAATCGCTATGTGTATGCCATGTCGCAAGGCGGCGAACTGGGATATATTGACCGAAAAACCGGCCTAACCCAATACATCAAACCCAACCACCCGACCGATAAAAATCCCCGATTCAATTGGAATGCTGCTTTTGCGCAAGACCCTTTCCGTCCTTGCGGTATTTATTTTGGTAGCCAATACCTGCATTATTCGGCCGATTGTGGTCAAAATTGGCAGGTGTTGTCGCCCGACCTGAGCACCAACGACACCTCCAAAATGCACCAAAATACTTCTGGAGGCTTGACCATTGATGCAACCAATGCCGAAAACCATTGCACCATCCTGGCCATTGCACCTTCGCCGATAAAAGAAGGCCTTATTTGGGTTGGAACCGACGATGGCAATGTACAAATTACCCAAAACGGGGGCCAAGCATGGGAAAACGTAAGCAACCGCATGCCAGATTACCCCAAAGCGCCCTGGGTACCCCAAATTGAAGTATCCTCTAAAAATCCCGGCGAGGCGTTTGTGGTGGTCAATAATTACCGCCAAAACGACTGGCAACCCTACCTGTACCACACCACCGATTTTGGTAAAAAATGGAAACGCCTGGCCGACGCGAAAAAAGTGCAAGGATTTTGTCTGTCCATCGTGCAAGATATCGAGCAACCGAATTTGTTGTTTCTCGGTACCGACCAGGGCTTGTATGTAAGTTTTGATTATGGCGAAAATTGGCTGCATTGGCCCAATGAATCCTTTCCAAGTGTACCGGTCAACGACATGCGCATTCAGGCACGCGAAGGCGATTTGGCCATTGCCACGTTTGGCCGCGGTATCTGGATTATGGATGATATACGCCCCTTGCGTGCCATTGCAAAAGAAGGAGCGGCAGTTTTTCAACAAAATTTGAAGGTGTTTGCTGCCGGTCCCGCTGTTATGGCCGAGGTAAGGTCCTATGATGGTCCTCGATTTAGCGCGGATGCCACTTATGCAGGGCACAATGAATTGCCCCGCCTGCATGTTGCACTTTGGGTAAAACCGAAAGCACCCAAAACCGATACGACCGAAAAAAGTAAAAAAGACAAAGAAAAAGCCGAAGAAGGCAAAAAAGAGGGCAAAAAAGACGCGAAAAAGGATAAACAAGACAAAGCAACGGTTTGGATCAAATCGTTGGGGGGCGACACCTTGCGTACCTTTAAAGTAAATATTGACTCTTGTTTTAACTACATTAATTGGGGATTTGATACCAAAGGCATCCGCTTCCCAAGCAACGATGAACCCGACCCCGAACAAGGCGAACCAGGTGGTGGCCCATCGGTGTTGCCCGGCGATTATAAAGTGCTGGTAGCGTACGATCAATGGAAAGACAGCACCATCGTGCGCGTGGAGGCCGATCCGCGTTTGCGTATATCATTGGCCGATATGCAGGCAAAAAACCAGGCCATTGCCCAGTTTTACAAGATGGTAACACGCAGCACCAAAGGGTACGACCGACTAAAAGAAGCCGAAAAAACCATCAAATTAGTGGAAAGTCAGTTTGTCAATGTGCCGGATAGTTTGAAAAAAACAGTGCTTGCAGAAGGCAAGGCCCTGCAAGATTCTATCCAGAAAATAAAGGAGCACTTTTTCCCACAAAAGGAAGCCAAGGGCATTCAGCGCAACCCCGACAATTTGATGGCGTATATGTGGGACGCCATCGGATATTTAAATGCGGGCACGGGCGCGCCGACCGCCAATGGGCAAATCTGTATTCGGCGCGCTGAAAATGAAATAGAAAAAACCATCCAGCAAATCAATACCATCCTGGATCAGCCTTGGAAATCGTACAAAACCAAAGCAGAAGCAATGCGCTATTCTTTATTTAAAGATTTTGATAAATTGTAATAATAAGGCCTGGGTTTCGACCTTTGCGGTAGAAATCCAGGCCTAACATGTTATTAAGATATTTCCTTTTTACCTTTTGCTTTTTGTGCGCTGGCTGGAAATCCCCGCCTCTCACCGATTTAGAGGGCGTATTTTTCGACTTTAAAGGCGTGCCCTGCGCTTTGTACTATCGCATGCAAAAAAGCCGCATATTTGGCAATTATTCCGGCTGCAACAATGGTTGTCTTGATACCCTAAGCAATCAATACCTGGTCAATAAGCAATACGTGGAAATCATCCGCCAGGACGATCCCCGCGATCCGCATGTTGGATTGGCCATTGGTTTCGAATTTGATGAAAACAATGGCGAATATCCATACACGCCCGCCCATGCCGTCATTCAATTAAAAAACTTCAGCTGGGGCGGGGTCGAGTTCAGTCAAACCGATACCCTCAACTTCACCGGTGTGTCCAACAACATCAGCGATGATGTCACCCTTGAAGTAGACGGGTTTGTAAATGATACCATTTTTGGCCACTTTTCCGGGGTGTTACTCAGTGGTGCGGGCACCATGGCTTCCCTGGATAAGGGCCAGTTTCGGGCGTTTTTATACCGAAAGCAATAGATTTTTATTCCAAAACAGGTGCCAACCAACGAGCCGCATCTGCAACTGTCATCCCTTTTCGTTTGGCATAGTCCTCCACCTGTTCCATGGTAATTTGACCTAAACCAAAGTACTTGGCTTCCGGGTGGGCAAAATACCAGCCACTTACCGCAGCAGCAGGGTACATGGCAAAACTTTCAGTCAACGAAATACCAATTTGATCTGGTGATAACAAGTCCCAAAGGGTTTGTTTCTCCGTATGTTCCGGGCAGGCAGGGTAGCCTGGTGCCGGACGAATACCCTGATAGTCTTCGTCAATCAGGTATTTATTCTCCAGTTGTTCGTCGGGTGCATAGCCCCAAAATTCCTTGCGCACGCGCTCATGCAGGCGCTCGGCGAAAGCTTCCGCGAGTCGGTCAGCCAGCGCTTTGAGGATAATGGCGCTATAATCATCGTGTTGATCCTCAAAATGTTTCACCCACTTTTCAATGCCAATGCCTGCCGTTACAGCAAATGCTCCGAGGTAATCTGCGTGGCCTTTGGGCGCTACATAATCGGACAAACAGAAATTCGGTTGTCCGGGCGCTTTCAAATTTTGCTGACGCAAATGGTGTAAAGTAGCCAAAACCGTGCTGCGGCTTTCATCGGTATATAATTCAATATCATCCGATTGTACCTGGTTGGCCGGGAAAATCCCCATCACAGCCTGTGCACTCAACCAGCGTTCGTCGATGATGCGACGCAACATGCTTTGGGCATCAATGAACAGTTTGTGGGCTTCTACCCCTACGATTGGATCTTCGAGAATAGCCGGAAACTTACCCGCCAACTGCCAACTTTGGAAGAACGGGGTCCAGTCGATGTATTCGCTGAGTTCTTCAAGATCATACTGCACAAAGGTTTTTACCCCTAAAAATGCAGGCTGGGGTGGGGTATAGTTGTCCCAATGAATGGGGTATTTGTTGGCACGGGCCTGGGCTAAAGGCAAAAACTGCTTGTGTGCCTGCTTGCCCGCACGCGTAGCCCGAATTTGATCATAATCAGCTTTTACGGTATGTATAAAAGCATGGTGCTCTTGTTCGTTTTTGGTTAGCAAGGAACTCACTACCGCTACACTGCGACTCGCATCGAGCACGTGTACAACGGGCGCGCGATCATATTGCGGTTCAATTTTTACCGCTGTATGGGTCTT